>NZ_JAVEPN010000012.1:0-102079 GCF_034008105.1 Trichlorobacter sp. | reverse complement strand
GCAGCCAAGGCGCGGGCACGAGGATATCGCAACCCCAAGAATCTGATTACCATGGCCTACATCATTGCAGGCAAGCTCAGATTCAACTCGCTATACCCTCAACCCACTTGAAACGACGAGGAACCTTCAAGAATGACGCCAGTCCCCCAGACAAAGGGTGCAATAATGCCCCCATGGCCGCTGACACCGCCGAGCTGCATGCCAATCCCGACATCGCGCACCGTCAGCGTACTGCTGCAGCCTGTTTGTGTACCTGCCAGAACAAGCAGGGCAGCACAGGTTATGAGCCGTTTCATCATTAACATACTCCTTTTCACCTCAACACTAGCGTTCCAAGCAGCCCGTTGCAGAGCGTAGCCAACTCATAACGTGTTCAGTCATCACGAAAGGAGCTGCCGCTGTTCGACCAGCTGCTCGAACCGAAATGAGCATCATGGTGAATATTACCGGGCAGGTAGGAACAGCAGGGGTCCGTCATCCAATCGCTACCCGTGCAGGAGCAGGATGACGGTGTCGAGTCATCCTGATAGTAGCTGTTGCCGGGCAGATAAGAACGGGAGGGATCGGTCATCCAGTCACTGCTGTTCCCATCGGCCTGCTCCTGGTGCTGGCTGTAGTAGATATTGCCCATCATCCAGAAATAAGCCGGATCGGTCATCCAGTCGGGAGGAGGCGTGTTTGTCAAACCGGCTGATGCAGCATCCTGCGATCTGATGGCGGAAGCAGTACCCCTTTTGCCGCCAAATTCCCTGAACAACAGAGCAGCCACAACCACGCCGACACTGCAGACAACGAATAGTTCCATGACGCACCTCCTTTAAGGTTGATGTAAATGTAGCATGCACAGGTCTAAAACGCTTTTTAGAAACATTTCCGGAATGTTGATGTTTTGAACCTGTATGTTTTCACAGTACTATCGCTTGACAATACTACCGATGCCCGTTACTATTCTTCTATGATTGTTTCATTTGCCAGCAAGGAAACCGAAAAGCTCTTTCATGGCAGATTTTCTGTGCGCTTGCCGCAGGACATGCAACGCACTGCCCAACGCAAGCTGAAACAGCTCCACGCTGCCGCTAACCTGGATTTCTTGCGCGTGCCGCCGGGCAATCGCCTAGAACAGCTTTCCGGCGACCGGGCCGGGCAATGGAGCGTCCGTATCAACGACCAGTGGCGGATCTGTTTCCGCTGGCAGGAAGGAAATGTCTATGACTGTGAAATCGTCGATTACCATTAACGAGGAAGAGACCATGGGACCGCGTGATCTGCCACCGGTCCACCCCGGCGAAATTCTCCTGGAGGATTTTTTGAAACCGCTCAATATCACCCGCTACCGTTTGGCCAAGTCCCTTGGCGTGCCGCAGCGCCGCATTGATGAAATCTGCGCCGGCAAGCGGGCCATCACTGCAGAAACCGCGCTGCGGCTGGCCCGCTTCTTCGGCACTGACCCCCAAAGCTGGCTGAATCTTCAAACGCAGTATGATCTGGAGTGTTTGGAGCTGCAACTGGATGGACGGATTGAAGACGAGGTTATTCCGTTCAGGGAAGCGGCGTAATACTGCAACGGCTTGCACGTCGACACTGCTGACAGCAGCGGGCGCCCCAAAAAGGGCGCCCGCTTTGTATTAAAGACTGTGCCGGGCAGATGCATAAAAAACTTTATGCTTTTCTGCTTTTACATTACACTAAGCAAAAGTAATGCACAAATCATCCGGAGGCATTATATGACCTACACCGCAACCATAACCTCAAAAGGGCAGATCACCATACCCCGGCTGGCGCGGCAGGCGTTAAAAACCACCACGATTGAGATTGAGATACAAGGTGAAGAGGTAATCTTACGGCCGGTACAGAGTGTTGCCGGCTCTTTGGCCCAGTATGCAACGCAAAGGAAAGAAGATTTCAGCACCATCAGAGACAAGGTCTGGCAGGAGGTGGCTGATGAAAAAGCCGGTCGCGCTGCCTGACACCAACTACATCCTGCGGTATCTGTTGCGGGACGATGCCAAACAGTTTCTGGAAACCAACGCCTTTTTCGAACAGGTGCGCACCGGCAAAGAACGAGCGCTGGTGCTAGAATCCGTAATCACCGAATGCCTCTATGTGCTGACCAAACACTACCAGGTGCCACGGGCTGCCGCCGCCGAAAGCCTGCTTGGCATGCTTACCTACAAAGGGATCAGCAACCCTGACCGAGATCGTTTGGCCTCTGCTCTGGGCATCTTTATGAAAACAACCCTTGACCCGGTGGACTGCCTGCTGGCTGCCACGGTCCGGCAGGGGCAACACAGGCTGATGACCTTTGACAAAGCACTCGTAAAACAGTGCCAAAAAGAGGTATGAGTCGCGACACCCTGTTCCAATCGACTAGCTTATACCCACACGAAAGCGGGCGCCCCGATCGGGGCGCCCGCTGTTTTACATGGCTGTTCTGCAAACTGCTGTCCCGTCAGGCCAGCTTGATCACCTCATTGACGCACTTGGTGATACCCTGGGCCACCTCGCTGATGCGGGTGCCCAGCATGTAGGCCGGGGTGGTGACGATCTTATTGGCGTTGTCCACCACAAACTCGGTCACGCCACAGGTCTGATGCCGTGAACCGGTCTTCTCGATCTCGGCGGCGGTGCCGGCATCAGAGCCGATGGTCAGGGTCGGCGCAGCGCCCTCACCCAGGATAGCGGCGATCAGGGCCGGGGCGATGCAGATGGCGCCGATCGGCTTTTTGGCAGCGTGCACCTCCCGTACCAGCCTGGCCACTTCCGGGTTTACACTGGCGGCGGCCCCCTTCTGGCCAAAGTCGCACAGGTTCAGTGCAGCACCAAAACCGCCGGGGAAGATCAGGGCATCCAGATCGGCAGCCGTGACCGTTGCAATATCCTTGATGTTGCCCCGGGCGATACGGGCCGATTCCACCAGCACCCTGCGCCTGGCGCCGGTGGCCTCCATGCTGCAGTGGTTCACCTCGGCCAGTTCCGTGTCAGGGGCCATACAGACCACCTCAGCGCCGGCCTGGTCAATGGCCAACAGGGTCAGCACCGCCTCATGGATCTCGCTGCCGTCCCGCACGCCGCAGCCCGACAGCACCACACCGATCTTTTTGCTCATGGTTTCATCCTCCTGCCTGTTGTTGTTCGGCCAGAGCCGTTCGTAACGCATCGTCAAAACTGGTCAACGGAATCGGGATCAGCTCCCGGATCCGGTTGTCGCGACAGATCACCTCGTTTTTGAGCCCTTCAATCAGGGCGATGGCGATGGCCGCCTTGACCGGGGTCACCAGGCCGACCCAGTAGGCGGACAGTTTGGGGGTCAGCACCGGCACCGGGACAATCCAGATCCGCCGCCCCTCGATCCGGGCAAAGCGCTCCATCATCTCCTTGTAGGTCAAGACATCCGGGCCGCCGATGTCGAAGGTCTGGCCGGAGGTCCCGGGTTCCTCCAGGCAACCGGCCAGATAGGCGATCACATCGGCAACGGCGATCGGCTGATTGCGGGTGGTCACCCAACGGGGGGTGATCATGATCGGCAGACGCCGCACCAGGCTGTGTACCATCTCGTAGGAGGCGCCGCCGTAACCGATGATCACCGCGGCCCGCAGAAAGGTGGTGCTGAAACGGCCCGATTGCAGGATGTGAGCCACCTCCAACCGGCTGGCCAGGTGGTGGGACAGATTGTCGCCGGTCTCCCCCAGCCCGCCCAGATAGATCACCCGTCTGACGCCGGCCGCCTCGGCGGCTGCCACAAAATTACGGGCTGCCTGACGGTCCTGATCGGCAAAATCGCCGTTGCCACGTCCCATGGAGTGCACCAGATAGTAAGCGCTGTCCACATCGGCCAGGGCCGCCGTCAGACTGTCCGGATCAAGCAGGTCGGCCTGCACCTGCTCGCAGCCGGTGGGATGACCGGTGGGATGACCGGTGGGATGACCGGTGGGATGACCGGTGGGACGCCGGTCCATGCAGCGCACCCGATGGCCCCGTTGCAGCAGTTCACGCACCAGGCGCCGGCCGATAAAACCGCCTGCCCCGGTAACCAGTATCGCCTTGCTTGTCTGTGTCGTCATAGTGGTCAGTAGTGTGCCATAAAATCAGTGGCTGGCAAGCACACTATTTTATGGCACACTAGCAGATATGAACAACCGTCCGGCACAGCAGATCGCCTGCCAGCAGGTGCTGCAGGAAGACAACTCGGTCTTCTCTATCCAGTGGACCGACCTGCCCCCCGGCCTGCCCCGGCTGGATGGGCAGGAGTTGCTGCAGCACTACCTGCATGACATCACCAGACAGACCTGGGGATTGGTGCGTCCGCAAGCCACCGAGCAGGGTCTTGCCTTCACCCTGGCAGGTTGTCTGCCGCTCTTGACCTTCCTGCCACCAGAACCGGTTACACTCCCCGAGGGGGACGGTCTGGCCCTGCGGATCTGCGGTGGTTGGCTGGTGCAGCCGGCCCACTGCGAGCGGGGCGAACTGCTGCTATTGACCGCGTCGCTGCCGGACAACGGCCAACGGATCACCCTGCGGCTTGCCGACTATTGTCCGCTGCTCTTGGGATCACCGCGCCCCTCCTGGCTGCGGCGCTGGCTCTACCGGCTGACCCAGGCCGCCCTCCATCGTCTGGTGACCATCCGCTTCCTGGCCCGACTGTATCGGCGACTGGCCGGCCCCGCAGCCTGTGTCCGCACCGTGGCGGTGGCGGTGCGAGACGGCCGGCGGACCTGAGATTGCGATAACAGCCCCGCTGTGCTACCATAACACGCTAGTATTGTTCCGAACACGCACCACCACAGAGGAGTTGTACCCCAACCATGCCACACAGCGAACTGAACATACCGGACAGCCTGCCACTGTACTTGCTGAAGGACATGGTGGCCTTCCCCTATATGATCTTTCCGGTCTATCAGGATGAAGCGGGCGCGCTGCCCTTTAAAGAGGCCCAGGAACACTATGACGGCTTCATGGCAGTCACCCTGCAACGGGCCGATCACGATGATGCCGAGTTGCGCGCACGTCTACACGACATCGGCACGGTCTGCCGGGTCACCCAGATCAAGAAGGTCAGCGGCGGGCGCCACAAGATCACCCTGGAAGGGGTCAATCGGATCCAGCTGGGAGAACTGGAGCAAAGCTCGCCCTTCCCCCTGATCCAGGTGGAGGTGCTACGGGAATTTGCCGAAAAGGGGCTGGTTTCCGAGGCACTGGTGCAGTCGCTGATCGGCCTGCTGAAGATCTCACTCTCCTATGGCAAGCCGCTGCCGGATGACGTGATGAAGATGATCGACTACATCGACAACCCGGCCCGCCTGTCAGACCTGGTGGCACTCTACGTCAACCTGCCGCTGGCCGACCTGCAGGAACTGCTGGAGACCATCGATCCGCTGGAACGACTGAAAAAGGTCTACATCCATCTGACCAACGAGGTGCAGAAGCTGCAGGTCAACGCGGAACTGAAGACCGAGGTCAACCGGCGTGTGGGCAAGAACCAGAAGGAATACCTGCTACGGGAACAGATGAAGCAGATCCAGGAGGAACTGGGGGATGAGGACCCCCGGTCGGCCGACATCAACGAGCTGCGCAAGAAGATCGAGGAGGCCGGCCTGCCGGACGAAGTCAAGAAGATCGCCGACAAGGAACTGAAACGGCTGGAACGGATCAACGCCTCATCGCCGGAATACACCGTCTCCCGTACCTATCTGGACTACCTGGCCGGCATGCCCTGGAACGTCTCCACCCAGGACCTGTTGGACATCGTCAAGGCGGAAGGAGTGCTGGACGAAGACCACTACAACCTGAAAAAGGTCAAGGAACGGATCCTGGAGTTCCTGGCGGTACGTTCCCTGAAGGAATCGATGAAGGGACCGGTGCTCTGCTTTGTCGGACCACCCGGCGTCGGCAAGACCTCTCTGGGCCGCTCCATTGCCCGAGCCATGGGCCGCAAGTTCGTGCGGGTCTCCCTGGGCGGGGTGCGGGACGAGGCCGAGATCCGCGGCCACCGCCGCACCTACATCGGCGCCCTGCCGGGCCGGATCATCAAGGAGCTGTTCCGCTGCGGGGCCAACAACCCGGTCTTCATGCTGGACGAGATCGACAAGCTGGGCCAGGACTTCCGCGGCGACCCCTCCTCCGCCCTGCTGGAGGTGCTGGACCCGGAGCAGAACTTCTCCTTCCAGGACCACTACCTGGATGTGCCCTTCGACCTGTCCAAGGTGATGTTTATCACCACGGCCAACCAGCTGGACCCGATCCCGGGCCCGTTGAAGGACCGGATGGAGGTAATCCGGCTGGCCGGCTACTCCACCGAGGAGAAGCTGCATATCGCCCGCAGCTTCATTATCCCCCGCGAGCTGGAGGAAAACGGCCTAGCCAAAACGCCGCCGACCTTTACCGAAGAAGCGCTGACCCGCATCATCCGCGAGTACACCCGCGAGGCCGGGGTGCGCAACCTGCAGCGCACCATCGGCCAGGTGCTGCGCAAGATCGCCAAGGAGATCACCCAGACCAAGCCGCTGCGCAAGGAGATCACCCCCGAGGTGGTGGCCGAGCTGCTGGGGCCCAAGAAGTTCCACAACGAGGTGGCGGCCGAGCTGGACCGGGTGGGGGTGGTGACCGGCCTGGCCTGGACCGAGACCGGCGGCGATATTCTCTTCGTTGAGGCCACCGCCATGCCGGGCAAGCCGGAACTGATCCTGACCGGCTCGCTGGGGGACGTGATGAAGGAGTCGGCCCGGGCGGCCCTGTCCTACGTGCAGGCCCACGCCGGCCAGCTAGGCATCCCCCACGGCGCCTTCGAGGGCCGCCAGATCCATATCCACGTCCCCTCCGGGGCGATCCCCAAGGACGGCCCCTCGGCCGGGGTGACCATCGTCACCGCGCTGGTATCGCTGTTGACCGGCAAACCGGCCCGCCGCAACGTGGCCATGACCGGCGAGATCACCCTCACCGGCCGGGTACTGGCCATCGGCGGCCTGAAGGAAAAAGTGCTGGCGGCCCACCGGGCCGGGGTCAAGACCGTGCTGGCCCCCTCACGCAACCGTGATGACCTGGAGGACCTGCCGGACAACGTGCGGCAAGAGCTGGAGTTCCGCTTCATCGACGAGGCGGCCGAGGCCGTGGCGGCGGTACTGTAAGCGATGCAACTGGCCTCGATCGACCGCGCCGCGATCCGCTTTCTGGCGGAACTGCAGGGGTTCTTCGCCTTAAGCGGCCAGGCCCTGCAGCGCATCTTCCAACGTCCCTGGTACTACCGCGACTTTGCGATCCAGTTCGACAAGCTGGGCTTCGGTTCGATCGTGATCTGCTTCCTGACCGGCCTGTTCACCGGCATGGTGATGGCACTACAGTTCATGATCCAGCTGAAACCGTTTGCCGCCACCAGCTACATCGGCGGCATGGTGGCGGTGACCATGATCAAGGAGCTGGGGCCGGTGCTGTCGGCCCTGATGGTGGCCGGTCGGGTCGGGTCAGCCATCACCGCCGAACTGGGCACGATGGTGGTGACCGAGCAGGTGGACGCCATGCGGGTGGAGGGGACCGACATCGTCCAGAGACTGGTGACCCCGCGGCTGAAGGCGATGCTGCTGGCCATGCCGCTGTTGGCGATCATGACCGACGGCGTGTCGCTCCTGGGGGGCTACCTGATCGCCGCCGGCTACGGCATCAGCCCCACCATGTACCTCTCATCCTTCACCCAGTTTCTGTTCCCGATCGACTACTTTGAAGGACTGATCAAACCGTTGGCCTTCGGCGGGCTGATCACCATGATCGCCTGCCACACCGGCCTGAATACCGGCGGCGGCGCCGAAGGGGTGGGGGCAGCGGCCAAACGGGCGGTGGTGGTCGCCTCGGTGACGGTGCTGATGGTGGACTTCTTCCTGGCTAAACTGATTGTGGTGTTCAGATAACATGGCAACTGACGACCAGTGCATACGGATGGAACAGGTCTGCTACACGGTGGGCGGCCGCACCATCCTGACCGACTTCGATCTGCTGCTGGAACGGGGAGTCAACCGCACCATCCTGGGGGTGAGCGGTTCCGGCAAGACCACCATCCTCAAGCTGCTGCTGGGGCTGATCCATCCCCAATCGGGCCGGATCCTGATCAACGGCATGGAGATCACCGGCCGGCCCGAGGCTGAGTACCGCGAGCAGCGTAAAAAGATTGCCATCGTCTTTCAGGGCGGCGCCCTGTTCGACTCGATGACCGTGGGGGAGAACGTGGGCTACCGTCTGTTCGAGGAAGGTCGGCTCTCCGAGCGCGAGATCGAAGAGATCGTGCGGGAGAAGCTGCGCTTCGTGGGGGTGGAACCTGCCTTAAACCTCTACCCGGCCGAGTTGTCGGGCGGCATGAAGAAGCGGGTGGCCATTGCCCGTGCCCTGGCGGCCGACCCGGAGTACATCTTTTTTGATGAACCGACCACCGGCCTGGACCCGATCGGGGTCTACAACATCGTCAGCCTGATGCGGCGCTTGCAGGAGGACGGCAAGACCACCCTGATGGTGACCCACGACCTGGCGACCGCCTTTGCCACTTCGCAGCGTTTTTCCTTGCTGCACGAAAGCCGGCTGGCCTTTGACGGCGACGAAGAAGCGTTGAAGGCCTGCCCGTTACCCAATGTGCGCGAGTTTCTGCAGCCAACTGATGCATCACTTTTTGTCTGAGACGGTGACCTATGGAACGGAGTAATCAGATCGGTTGGGCCCAGGTACGGGCCGGTATCTTTATCCTGGTGACCCTGCTGGTGCTGGCCGGGGCGATCCTGTTGATGGGCCAGAAGACCAAGCTGTTCACCCCTACCAACACCCTCAGCATCACCATGTCCAATGTAATCGGACTCAAGGTGGGGGCGCCGGTCTGGCTGGCTGGGGTGGATGTGGGGGTGGTGCAGGACATCCGCTTCAAGGACCCGCGCCGCAGCAACGAGGTCAAGATCACCATGGAGGTAGAACGGGAGGCCCTGAAAAAGGTGGGACCCGACTCGCGGATCACCATCAAGACCCGCGGCCTGATGGGTGAAAAATATGTGGATATCGTCCCTTCGCAGCACTATTACGAACAGCCGGGGGACAACTTCAGCGGCCAGACGGTGCACACCCTGGACGATGTTGCTCAGAAGGCCGGGGTCACCTTCGACCGGCTGAACGGGATCGTGGACGACATCCGCCAGGGCAAGGGCACCTTGGGCAAACTGGCCACCGACACCACGCTCTACACCAACACGGTGCAGCTCTCGGCCGAGTTGCGTGAACTGACCGCCGCCATCAACCGCGGCCAGGGCAGCCTGGGACGTTTTACCCGCAGCAGCGAACCCTACGACAAACTGATGAGCATCCTCAGCCGGGCTGACCAGACCCTGCAGGATATCCAGAACTCGGAAGGAACCTTAAGCCGTCTGATCTACGACAAAAGCCTCTACACCAAGCTGACCGCCCTGGCGGACAAGAGCATTCAAGCCGCTGACGACGTACGGGAGCTGAACCGCAAACTGACCTCGAAAGATTCCACCCTCGGCATGCTGCTCAACGACCGGCAGCTCTATGACAAGAGCCTTTCGCTGATCACCCGGGCCGACCGCTCGATGCAGGACCTGGAGGTTATGACGGCACAGCTGAAAGCCGGTGACGGCACCGTGGGCAAGCTGATCAGTGACAAGGAACTGTACGACAAGCTGAACACAACCGTGGAGGCGCTGGACGCACTGGTGGCCGACATCAGGCAGAACCCCGGCCGCTATGTAAAGCTGTCGCTGTTTTAGGAGGAACGACCAACGATGAAACGTCTGCTGTATGGAGTACTGATCGGCCTCTGGCTGGCCGCAGCTGTGCCGCTGCAGGCCGCCGGACTTGACGAAAAAGTGATTGAACACACCTTTGCCAATGGACTCAAACTGCTGATGGTGGAACGGCACACGTCTCCCACCGTATCGGCCTGGATACGCTTCAAGGTGGGCAGCGTGGACGAACGCAGCGATGAGCGAGGCATCGCCCACCTGCTGGAGCATATGCTGTTCAAGGGTACCACCAGCCTGGGCACCAGGGATTACGCTGCGGAAAAACCACTGCTGGAGTCGATTGAAGCCACAGCCCAGCGGCTGCTGGCCGAGCGCGCTAAGGGGATCAAGGCCGACACCGCACTGATCAAGCGCCTCGAACAGCAGCTGGCCGACCTTGAAAAACAGGCCCAACAGTACGTGGTCAAGGATGAATTCTTCGACCTGTACGCCCGCAACGGCGGCTCCGGCTACAACGCCTTCACCAGCAAGGACGGCACCACCTACCTGATCTCGCTGCCGGCCAACAAGCTTGAGCTGTGGGCCGCCATCGAATCGGACCGGATGCGCAACCCGGTGCTGCGCGAATTCTACAGCGAACGTTCGGTGGTGATGGAGGAGCGCCGCCGCTCCTACGATGCCGAGCCAGGGGCCAAGCTGTGGGAAACCTTCATCGCCAGCGCCTACAACGCCCATCCCTACGGCCAGCCGATCATCGGCTGGATGCCGGATATTGAGCAGCTTTCCCGCACCAAGGCCGAGAACTTCCTGAAACGGTTCTACGCCCCCAACAACGCCATCATCGCCGTGGTGGGCGATATCGATCCCACAGCGGTGATCGCCCTGGTGAGACGCTACTTTGGCGATCTGCCCCCCGGCACACCGGTGCCGGAGGTGGCGGTGCAGGAGGAACGACAGCGGGGTGAACGCCGGGTGGAGGTGATCGGCGATGCCGAGCCGGAGGTGGTGATCGGCTTCCACAAGACTGCCTTAGGCGCCACGGACGACGAACTGTTCGACGTGCTGGCCGCCATCCTGGGCCAGGGCCGCACCTCGCGGCTCTACCGCTCGCTGGTGCTGGAGAAACAGCTGGCCACCGACGTTGCGGTCTTTGATGCACCGGGCAGCCGCTATCCCAACCTGTTTGTGCTGCACGCCACACCGCGGGCGCCCCACACCACCGCCGAGGTGGAGCAGGCGCTGCTGGCAGAACTGGAACGACTCAAGACCGAACCGGTCACTCAACGGGAGCTGCAGCAGATTCTGAACCGACTAGAATACGAGGAGGCCCGCCGCATGGGCACCAACGGCGGCCTGGCCCGCAATCTGACCGAGTACGAGGCAGTGACCGGCTCCTGGCGTTTTCTGACCAGTTACCGCGCCAAGATCGAAAAAGTCACCCCGGCCGACCTGCAACGGGTGGCCCGCAACTACTTTACCCGCGAAAACCGGATCGTCGGCACCCTGGTTAAAAAAGGCACAGGGAGGGCAGCACCATGAGAATCGTGATCTATGCCCTCCTGCTGGGACTGCTGAACCTGGGCTGCGCGTGGGGGGCCGAACGGGCCAATCCGCGCAGCATGAACTTTCCGCCACTCAGCTTCACCATCCCCAAGACGGAACGGGTGTTGCTGAAGAACGGAACCCCGGCCTACCTGCTGCAGGATCGCGAACTGCCGATCGTAACCGTAAGCGCCCTGATCCGCACCGGTTCGGTCTATGATCCGGCCGCTCAAAGCGGTCTGGCCCAACTGACCGGCTCGCAGCTGCGGGGCGGCGGCACCACGGCCCTGCAACCGCGCCAGCTGGACGAAGAGCTTGAGTTCATGGCCTCAGGGGTAGAGAGTACCTTTGGCAGCGACAACGGCATGGTCACCATGACCAGCCTGACCAGAAACCTGCCCCGCACCTTGGAACTGTTCAGCGATGTGCTGTTCAGCCCCCGCTTCGACGAGCAACGGTTCGAGATCGCTCGTCGTCAGGCCCTGGAGGCACTTCGCCGCCAGAACGATGACCCCAAGGAGGTGGGAGACCGCGAGCTGACCAAGGCGCTGTATGCCGGCCACCCGCTGGGCCAGATCCCCACGGCCGCCACCTTGCAGGCCATCAAGCGCAGTGACCTGCAGGCCTTCCACCGACGCTTTGTCCGGCCCGACAACCTGATCATCACGGTGTCCGGTGATTTCGACCGCAGCCAGATCATCCACCAGCTCAACCGGAGCGTCGGCTCCGTGCGCCCGGTCGGCGCGCTGGCTCTGCCAACCATCCCTGCGGTGCCAACCAACGATAAACCAGCGGTGCTGTATGCCGCCAAACAGGTCAACCAGTCGGTGATCCGGCTGGGACACCTGGGCATCACCAAGGATGATCCCGATCTGTACGCGATACGGGTGCTGGATTTCATCCTGGGGGGCAGCTTCACCTCACGACTGATGATGGAGATCCGCACCAACCGTGGTTTGGCCTACAACGTCGGCAGCCATTTCGATGTGGGCCGCCGCTTCACCGGCAGCTTCATGGCTGAGACCGAGACCCGGGCCGATGCCACTCTCAAGGTAATTGACCTGATGACCGGGATCATCAAAGGGATCCGCAGCGAGCCGGTCAGTGAGCAAGAGCTCAAGCTGGCCAAGGAGTCGATCATCAACTCGTTCCTGTTCGGCTTCACCTCGCCGGCCAGCATCGTGCTGCAGCAGGCCCGGCTGGAGTTTTACGGCTACCAGCCCGACTACCTTGATCGCTACCGCGAACGGATTGCCGCCGTCACCCGCGAGGACCTGCTCAGGGCCGCCCGCAGACACCTGCGGCCAGAGACCTTCAAGCTGGTGGTGGTGGGCGATGCAAAGGCGTTCGATCGGCCATTATCAAGCATCGGCACGGTGCAGCAGCTGGTATTGCAATGAAGGTGCTTAAGTTTTTTAAGCACCCCGCCGATGATAGTAGCAATGGAGGATGCAACCATGAGGATTGATACCAGTTCACAGGCCATGGTTTTTGGCGTACAGCCGGTCATGCGTAACAACGAGACGACCAAAAGCCGTTACGCCAACGCCGCCCAGGGCGCTGAGAAGCCGTTCCAGGTGCAGCTGTCCGACCTGATGGCCAAGGTGGCCGAGGTCCAGCCGTCCAACGGTGAGGTGCGCTGGGAGAAGGTCAACCAGATCAAAGAGCAGCTGGCCCAGGGTAGCTACAACATCAGTGGCCAGGATGTGGCGGCCAAGATGCTGCAACTGATCAACGACTAAGGCCAGCACCCATAGTGCGACACCAAGAAACCCCTGCCGGGGCACCGGCAGGGGTTTCTTACGTCTCAGCACGTCAGTACTCATTTATCAGGTGATGACGGAAGCTTCCAGGGCGGCAAGCAGATCGGGCAAGGTCGCCTGGGTCGGCTCCACCGCCACCGTCAGACCCAGTTCCCGACAGGCCCGGCTGGTAATCGGCCCGATGGAGGCCACCGCCACCCCCTGCAGCAGCTGCACCAGCCGATCGGCGCCCCCCACCAACAGCGCCAGGTTCTGTACCGTGGAGGGCGAGCTGAAGATCGCCAGGTCCAGTTCGTGCCGTTCCAATGCGTTACGCGCCGCCTCCGGCAACTGTTCCGGCAGCAAGGTGCGGTACAGCACCGGATCCAGCACCTCGGCCCCCTGCGCCGCCAACAGACGGGGTATCACGTCGCGGGCACCGGCCGCCTTGGGAAACAGCACCCGCTTGCACCGCAGATCGTGTACGGCAAAGGCGGCCACCACCCCTTCGCCGGTAAACTGCTCCGGCACCAGATCGGCCGTGACGCCTCGCAGCGTCAGCGCCTCAGCCGTCTTGGGACCCACCACACAGATCTTGCAGCCCTGCAGCGCAGCTGCCGAGAGCCCCAGCTCTACGAGACGCTCGAAAAAAAACCTGACCCCGTTAGCCGAGGTCAGGATCAGCCAGTCAACGTCGGACAGCTGTCGCAGGGCGGCATCCACCGGTTCCCACTGTTCGGGGGGTGCCAGCTGGATGGTGGGGCATTCCACCACCCGTGCCCCGAGCTCCTGTAGTTGCATCACAAAAGCACCGGCCTGTTCAACGGCACGGGTCACCAGCACCCGTTTGCCAGCAAGGGAGGCCATCGGCTCAGTGGCCCAGTTCCCGCTGGTAGACCTCCTCAAGGATCTGCTTGCCACCGCTGGCCAACAGCCGGTCGGCCAGTTCGCTGCCCAGGCGCACGGCGTCAGTGGCCGGTCCGCTGATGCTGTCGCGCACGGTCTGGCTGCCATCCACCGAGGCGATGAAGCCAACCAGGGTCAGGGTTGCGTCGCTGACGGTGCCGTGGGCCGCGATCGGCACCTGGCAGCCGCCTTCGCAGCGCTTGAGCAGGGCGCGCTCGGCCGCCACTGCAGCGGCGGTATCGGCATGGTTCAGGAATGCCAGCGCCTCGATGGTGGCGGCGTCATCCAGCCGGCACTCCAGACCCAGCGCCCCCTGGCCGATGGCCGGGATCGAGAAATCGGTATCCAGCAGCTCGCTGATCACGTCGGTGAAGCCCAGCCGGTTCAGACCGGCGGCAGCCAGGATCACCGCATCCAGGTTGTCTTCTTTCAGCTTGCGGATACGGGTCTCCACATTGCCACGGATGATGACCATCTCCAGGTCAGGCCGGGCTTTCAGCAACTGTGCCTGACGCCGCAGGGCGCTGGTGCCGATGCGGGCACCCTGGCGCAGCTGGCTGAAGGTAATGCCGTCAGCGATAAAGGCGTCGCGGGGATCTTCACGCTCGGTGGTCACCACCAGCCCCAGGCCATCGGGAAACTCGGTGGGCACGTCCTTCATGCTGTGTACCGCCAGGTCGATCTCGCCCCGCAGCATCGCCTCTTCAATCTCCTTGACGAACAGCCCCTTGCCGCCCACCTGGGCCAGCGGCACATCCAGGATCTTGTCGCCCATGGTCTTGATCTTGACCAGTTCCACCACAATGCCGGGGTAACGTTGTTCCAGCTGCGACTTGGTCCAATTGGCCTGCCAGAGGGCCAGTTGACTGGCGCGGGTGCCGATACGCAAACGTGAGGGTGCCATATTGCTAACTCCTTAAGGGGTAGTGGGTGGTTCTTCCAGTTCCAGCGGGCTGTCCGCTTCATCAACGCCCAGCTCAAGATCAAACAGGGCCCGCAGCGCATCCAGGTACAGATCGGTGCGATTGCCCTGGCCGGTACGTTTCAGGACAATGGTCGGCTGGTGCAGGATCTTGTTGATCAGGGCCGTGGTCAGGGCGTCCAGACGCTTCTCCACATCGGGGGGCGCATCCTTCCAGGCCACCAGGGTGCGGGCCAACTCGGCGCGCCGCAGATCATCCAGCCGCCGGCGCAGGGCCACAATGGTGGGGGTCACCTCCAGGGTGGCGATCCACTTGGCAAACTGGACGATCTCCTCAGCGATGATCGCCTCGGCCTTTTCGGCCTCCTGCATCCGGTTTTCCAGGTTGGCGGCCACCACCTGCTGCAGGTCGTCCATGTCGTACAGGTAGATCGAGTCCAGCTCGTTGACCGCCGGATCGATATCCCGCGGCACCGCAATGTCGATGAAGAACATCGGTTTCATCCGCCGCCGCTGGATCACCTCTTTCAGGTCCTTGGGGGTCACGATGAAGTGCGGTGCGCCGGTGGAGGTCAGGATGATGTCGGCCTTGTGCAGATGGTCGAACAGCTCCTCAAAGGGCAGCGCCTGCCCCTCGAACTCTTCGGCCAGCCGCTGGGCCTTCTCATAGGTCCGGTTGGTGACCAGCACCCCTTTGGCGCCGTTGGTCAGAAAATGGCGGGCTGCCAGCTCGCACATCTCGCCGGCCCCGATCAGCAGGACCGTCTTGTCGGACAGGCTGTCGAAGATCTTGCGGGCCAGCTCCACAGCGGCAAAGGAGACCGATACCGCCGACGAGGCGATCCTGGTCTCGGTGCGCACCCGTTTGGCCACCGAAAAGGCCTTGTGCAGGAAACGGTTGAGGATGATGCCGGAACTGCCGTATTCAGCGGCATAGCCGTAGGAGGTCTTGATCTGCCCCAGGATCTGCGGTTCCCCCACCACCATCGAATCCAGCGACGAGGCCACCCGGAAGACGTGTCGGATGGCCGCCTCACCATGATAGCTGTAGAGATGGGGCTCAATCGTGTCGTAGGGCAGGTGGTGCCAGTCGGCCAGGAAACGACGCAGACGGCCGACACCGCCGGCAATGTCACGGGTGGTGGCGTAGATCTCCACCCGGTTGCAGGTGGAAACGATCACCCCCTCAACGATCCCCTCCAGCGCCAGCAGGGCCTTGAGCGGCTGCTCGATGCTGTTGGGGGAGAAGGCCACCTTCTCGCGGATCTCCACCGAGGCGGTTTTGTGGGACAGGCCGACAACAATGATATTCATCCGTCAGCGCCCCTTAGTTGTAACTGTGCAGACCGGGGATCAAGAGATTGACCCCGATGAAGGTAAACAGCATGATCAGAAAGCCGGCCACGGTCAGCCAGGCGGCACGCCGGCCGCGCCAGCCGGTGGTCAGGCGCCCGTGCAGCAGGGCGGCAAATACAAACCAGGTGATCAGCGACCAGGTTTCCTTGGGGTCCCAGCTCCAGTAGCTGCCCCAGGCCTGGGCGGCCCAGATGGCGCCGGTGATGATCGCCACGGTCAGCATCGGAAAGCCGAAGGTCAGGCAGCGGTAGCCGATCTCATCCAGGGTATCCAGGGAGGGCAGTTTCTGAAACAGGGTGCCCAACTGCTTCTTTTTCAGGAAATGGGATTGCAGCAGGTACATGCCGGCCACGCCGCCGGCGATGGTGAAGAAGGCGTAGGCGCCGAAGGCCAGCAGGGTATGGGAGTAGATCCAGGCGGATTTGAGCGCCGGATTCAAGGGGCGCAGCTCTCCGGGAAAGACGCTGGAGCCGATCATCAGCACCAGCACCAGCGGCAGCACAAAGGAGCCCAGGCTGGTCACCTTGAAACGGAACTCGAAGTACAGGTAGGCCGCCACGATCGACAGCGCAAAGAAGGAGAGCGATTCGTGCATGTTGGTGATCGGCAGATGGCCGGCGGCGATGGCGCGATGGATCACCGCCAGACAGTGGGCCAGAAAGCCGGCCACCAGCAGCTTGCGGGCCAAACCGGACAGGCAGGGGGTTGAACGCAACAGGCAGGCCAGGTAGAGCAGGGTGGTAACACCGTACAAGGCCAGGGTCAGGTAGAATGATATATCGGTCATGGGCACGGCATCCAGGGGCGCGGACCTAACAGGCGATCCCGCCCGGCTTGAAGTAGCAGCTTTTTAATGAGGGTTGGTATTCTACGTGTGAGCGCAACCCAGCGTCAATGACTTTTCGCAACGCTGCCGCATCAGCTCTCAAGCCGCTTCAGACGTTTGTACGGCTCTGCTGCCGGACGTTTTTGCTTGCAAATTTTCCGATCCGCAGTATTATTCAAAAAGTTGAATACATTGCCTAAAGGAGGCCTGCATCCATGGCTAGCGACAACGTGATGACCTTTACCGATGCCAATTTTGACCGCGAGGTACTGCAATCCGACATTCCGGTGCTGGTGGATTTCTGGGCCACCTGGTGCGCTCCCTGCAAGGCGATTGCCCCTCTGATTGACGCCGTGGCCGATGACTACAACGGCAAGGTCAAGGTCGGCAAGGTCAACGTGGACGACAACCCGGCCACCCCCGGCAAATACGGCGTGCGCGGCATCCCGACCCTGATCCTGTTCAAGGGCGGCGCCATCGTTGACCAGGTAGTGGGCGCCGTACCCAAGTCGCAGCTGGACGCCCTGATTGCCAAGGCGCTCTAACACCATGCGCCATTCGGTAGCTACGTTAAAACGGGCTGCAGCGTTCTGCGCTGCAGCCCTGTTGTTTTGTGTCGTCAGCGCCGATGCCGCTCCGCGGCGCGGTCAACCGGCGCCGGCCTTCAAGGCCTTTGCCATCTCGGGTCAGCCGATCTCCAGTGATGGCCTGAAAGGCTCGGTGGTGATCCTTGATTTCTGGGCCACCTGGTGTCCCCCCTGCCGTGAATCGATCCCTTTTCTGGCTGAACTGCACCGCAAGTACGCCAAACAGGGGCTGCAGGTGATCGGCATGAGCGTCGATGAAGGCGGCGAACGGATCGTCAAGGAGTACGTACAGCAGCACAAAATCCCCTACCCGATCGTCATGGCCAGCAGCAAGGTGACCGCCGACTACGGCGTGCGTGCCCTGCCGGTGCTCTACCTGATCGACCAGAACGGTGTCGTACGAGAGCAGATCATGGGCTTCGCCGCCGGCGCCGAGCGGGTCATCGAAGGCCTGGTCAAAAAGCAGCTGGCCGAAACAGCCCGCTAGTCCTCAGACAGTTCCAAACAATACCCGCGCTGTTGCAGGGCCGCCACAATCTCGTCAGCATGGTCCTGGCCACGGGTCTCCAGGAGCAACTGCACCGCCGTGCTACCCATCACCACCCCCCTGGTACGCCGGTCGTGGGTGATGTCGTGGATATTGGCCCGCACCGTGGCCAGATCGGTGGCCAACTGGGCCAACGCGCCGGGGGCATCCTGCATCTCGATCCGCAGCTTGAGGTAGCGACCGGCCGCCAACAGGCCCCGTTCCACCACCAGCGCCAGGGTGCGCACATCGATATTGCCGCCTGACAACAGACAGACCGTCTTACCCAGCGGCCCGGCCAGCTTGCCGTTCAAAAGGGCGGCCAGGGTCACCGCGCCTGCCCCCTCCACCAGCAGCTTGCTGCGTTCCAGCAGTGCCACGATCGCCAAGGCGATCTCCTCCTCCTCCACCAGCACGATCTCATCGACCAGCCGCCTAATAATCGGCGTGGTCAGCTGACCGGCCTTTTTGACGGCGATACCATCGGCGATGGTCAGCTTGAGCGGCACCTCGCTGATCCGGTTGTCACGCACCGCCCGATACATGCAGGGGGCGGCCGCCGATTCGACCCCCACCACCCGCACCTGGGGATGGGTCTCCTTGATGGCGGTAACCACGCCGGCCAGCAGTCCGCCGCCCCCCACCGGCACGATCACCGTTTCGACATCAGGCAGCTCCTTCAGAATCTCCAGGCCGATGGTGCCCTGGCCGGCCATCACCAGCGGATCGTCAAAGGGGTGGATGAAGACCGTACCGCACTGCTGGCTGTCGGCCTGGGCCGCAGCGAACGATTCGTCGAAGTTGGCGCCGGTCAGCACCACCTGGGCCCCCAGGTCACGGGTGGCCTGCACCTTCTGGGGCGGCGTGGTTTCCGGCATAAAGATGCGGGCCGGGATGCCCAGCAGGTCGGCGCCGTAGGCCACCCCCTGGGCGTGATTGCCGGCCGAAGCGGCGGTTACCCCCTGCTTCAGCTCTGAACGATCGCGGGCGGTCATGAAGTTCATCGCCCCGCGCAGCTTGAAGGCACCGGTCTTCTGCAGGTTTTCACACTTGAGAAAGACCGGGTGCCCCACCTTTTCGCTGAAATGGGGCGAGGCGATCAGTTCGGTCTGCCGCACCCGCTTGCGCAGGCGGTCCTCCGCCTCCTGGATCAACTGATAGCTCAACAGCTGTGGCTCTTTCTTCATACCCGCTCCAGCCCGGCAAAGCGGGCCATCAACTTTTTGGGACCCACCGTGGTGAACCAGACCACCAGCTTCTGGTCATCCCCCTGGCCTTCGATCTTGCGGATGGTGCCGGTGCCGAATTTGGCATGCCGCACCCGCATCCCCACAAAGACGCCGCCGTACTCCTCGCTCGGTTCCGGCACCAGCTCCACCTCGTCGATGGCGCTTGCCACTGCCGACAGGTTGTGCGAGACAGGAGCAGCTTTGGTCGCCGTCTCATACCCCCTGACCGCTGCCCCGTGCCTCTGCCACGCCCCTTGGCCCTGATCCTCCAGCAGCTCGGCCGGGATATCCTTCAGGAAGCGTGAGGGCAGGTTGGCCTGTTCCTGGCCGAACAGGTGTCGACGCCGGGTATGCAGCAGGTACAGCCGTTCCCGGGCGCGGGTCATCCCCACGTAACAGAGGCGACGTTCCTCCTCCATGCCGTCCAGGTCGTCCAGGGCACGCACATGGGGAAACAGCCGTTCTTCCATGCCGATCATGAAGACCGCCTTGAACTCAAGCCCCTTGGCGGCATGCAGGGTCATCAGAGTTACCGACGGTGACCCGGCCTCTCCCCGCTCCAGATCGGCCACCAGCGCTACCTGCTCCAGAAAGCCGGACAGACCGGCCTCCGGGTTGGCTTCACAGAACTCCTCCACCGCCGCCTGCAGCTGTTCCAGGTTCTCCAGCCGCTCGCTGTCATCCTCGTCGCGGCTCTGGCGCAGCCGCTCCAGGTAGCCGCTCTCCTCCATCACCGCCCGCACCAGTTCCGGCAGGGTACTGTTCGTCGCCAAACTGCTGAAACGCTGCAGCAGGCCGCTGAAGGCCGCCACCTTACTGCGGGGACCGCTGGCCAGCAGGCTGCCCTGGCCTGCCTGCTGCAGGGCGGCCAGCAGCGAGATCTCCTGTCGGCTGGCCAGATCGGCGATCTTGTCCACCGTGGCGGCGCCGATGCCGCGCGGCGGCACGTTGACGATCCGCTTCAGCGACAGTTCATCGGCCGGGTTCTCCAGCAGCCGCAGGTAGGCCAGGATATCCTTGACCTCCAGACGGGCATAAAACCGGACGCCACCCACGATGTGGTACGGTAGGCCATCGGCCACCAGCGCCTCTTCCACCAGCCGCGACTGGGCGTTGGTGCGGTAGAAGACCGCCATCTCGGTCAGGGGCAGACCATGGCGCTGCAGGCTTCTGATCTCGCTGGCCACAAAACGGGCCTCGTCGCGGTCGCTCTCCTGCCGCAGCACCCGGATCGGCTCACCGTCGGGATTCTCGGTCCAGAGGGTCTTGCCCTTGCGACCGAAGTTCTTGGCCACCACCGCGCCGGCCGCCTTAAGGATCGTGCTGGAAGAACGGTAGTTCTGCTCCAGCCGGATCACGGTCACAGCAGGAAAATCCTTCTCAAACTCCAGGATATTGCGGATGTCGGCCCCACGCCAGGAATAGATCGACTGGTCGTCATCCCCCACCACGCACAGATTTTTACGTTCGCCGGCCAGCAGACGGATCAGGCGGTACTGCACCGGGTTGGTGTCCTGGTACTCGTCCACCAGCAGCCACTGGAACCGTTCCTGCCAGCGGGCCAGCACCGCCGGCTGCTGTTCGAACAGCCGCACCGTCAGCAGCAGCAGATCACCGAAATCCAGCGCGTTGCAGCGTTTGAGCCGATCCTGATAGGCGGCGTAGATCTGGCTAAAGCGCTGGTCCCAGAGATCGCCCAGCGGCAGCTCATCGGGCCACAGGCCACGGTTCTTGCAATCGTCGATCCGGGCCCCCACGGTTTTGGGCGGAAAGCGCTTTTCATCCAGGTCCAGCTCGCGCAACAGCTCCTTCAACAGCCGTTCGCTGTCCTTGTCGTCATAGATCACGAAGTTCTGATCAAACCCCAGCTGGTGGATCTCTTTGCGCAGGATCCGGCCACAGGTGGCGTGGAAGGTGGCCACTAGGGGAATATCATCGCTGCCCAAAAGGCTGCGCACCCGCTCGGCCATCTCCTTGGCTGCCTTGTTGGTGAAGGTCACCGCCAGGATGTTGACCGGGCGAACGCCCCGTTCCCGGATCAGGTGGCCGATGCGGTGGGTGATGACGCGGGTCTTACCGGAGCCGGCTCCGGCCAGAATCAAAAGCGGTCCTGCGCCGTGCAGCACCGCCTGTTTTTGGGGTTTGTTCAGGTGGGAAAGCAGATCCATACATCGTTTGTAGTGCTGATCAGGGTGGAGCGTCAAGCAAAACAACGGTGGCTGGCGTAGTGCGTCGCCACACCGGCAAAGTGATCGACAAAACCGGCGCTCACAACGCCTCCTGCATGGTCAGACGCTGCAGCTCCCTGGCCAGCTCCCCCATCTCCAACGGTTTGGGCAGGTAGCCGTCAAAGCCTTCAGCCAACAGCCGTTGCCGGTCGCCACGCAGGGCATGGGCCGTCAGGGCGATGATCGGGATGTGACCGCCCTTGGCGTACTCCTGCTGCCGGATGGCCGCAGCGGCCTGGATGCCATCCAGCACCGGCATCTGGATATCCATCAGGATGCAGTCATAAGCAGCCTGGCGCCACGCCTCCAGGGCCTTCTGGCCGTCCTCGGCCAACTGAGGCCGGTGCCCCATCCGCTGCAGCATAGCCAGCAGGGTGGTGGCGTTCAAGGGATTGTCCTCCGCCACCAGCACCGACAGCGACCTGCCGTCCTGGGCGACGACCTGTTCCGGCGTTGTCTGGCCGGAGGTCCCATCGTGCTGCTGACTGATGGTGCAGGGCAACTCAACATGGAAACAGCTACCGACGTCAGGCATCGATTGGGCCCAAATCCTGCCGCCCATCAACTTGACCAGACGGCGACAGATGGTGAGTCCGAGACCACTACCGCCGTACTTGCGGGTGGTTGAGCTGTCAGCCTGGGTAAAATTATCAAAAATCCGATCCAGTACGTCGGGTGACATGCCGATACCGGTATCCCGGACATCAAGCCGCAGCGTTCCGTGCTGATCCTGTTGCGCTACCACCTGTGCGGTAATGGTGATGCTGCCCTGCTCGGTAAACTTGATGGCGTTGCCCAGCAGGTTCAGCACGATCTGCTTGAAGCGCAACAGGTCGCCATGCACCATAACCGGGCCGTCCTGTGCAATGTTCGTGACCAGCTCCAGCTTCTTTTGTCGTATCCGTCCGATCTGGGTGGCCACCACCTCGTCGATGGCCTTGGCCAGGGAAAAATCAGCCAACTCCAGTTCAATCTTGCCGGCCTCGATCTTGGACAGGTCCAACACGTCGCTGATCAGGGCCAGCAGGTTGTTAGCGGCGATGTCCAGATAGCCCAGATATTCGCGCTGTTCCGGGGTTGGATTGGTCAGTTCCAGCAATTGGGCCATGCCGATCACCCCGTTCAACGGGGTGCGGATCTCATGGCTCATGTTGGCCAAGAATTCACTCTTGGCCTGGTTAGCCGCCTCGGCCTGCCGGGCCAGCTGGGTGGCCCGTTCGGTTGCGTCGTTGAGCAGTTGGTTCGATTCCCATAACCGCTCTTCGGCCTGTTTGCGCTCGGTGATGTTGCGCCCGATGCCCAACACGCCGATCAACTGACCGCGCTTGCCATACATGGGACACTTGACGGTTTCAATCAGCTCCTTATGACCATCGTTGGCAAAGGTCAACTGTTCTTCGTTAATGCTGGGGCCACTGGCGGCCATGGCCTTGCGGTCATGCTCCCGGAAAAAGTCAGCCAGCTCTTTGTCCACAAAGTCGTAATCGGTCTTGCCGACGATCTCAGCCTCGGTGGCGCCAAAAAACTGCTCAAAGCGACGGTTACAGGACAGGTAGACCCCATCGACATCCTTGAGCCAGATCAGGTCGGGAATGGTCTGCAGCAGGGTCTGTAACTGGCCGGCTGCCTGTTCCGATTCGCGCCGGGCCTCGGCCAGCCGCCGGTTACCGATGCTCAGCATCACGCTCAGTCCGACAATGCAGCAGACCGCCAGCAGCATCAGCAGCAACTGCACCTGATAACGCTGCCAGATGTCCCGCAGGGTAAAGTTGGGGGCCTCTTCAAAGGGAGGCAGTCGTAGCTGCCGCAACAGCTCCTCCACCGGCAGGTAGTCGGCCGGAATGGTGAAACCATAGATTTTTGCGGCGCGGGCCGTGGTGCTGTTCGGCTCAAGGGTCAAGAGCGCCGCTGCCAATCTGCGGCCGACATCGTGGGGCAGCTGGGGCAGCGCCACAAAGGACCACTCCGGATAGAGGTGCGTTGAGAGCAAAAAAGGAAAACCAGGCAGTTGCTGACGGTTGATCACCTTGATCTGCGCCATATCAAAGTCGCTTCTGGCGGCCATCCGCTCCAACAGCCCGGTGCGCACAAAGCCGGCATCAGCCCTACCCTCCAGCACCGCCTGCACCACCAGGTCCTGCGGGGCGCCGGTAAACAGCATCTTCAGCTGATCTGCCCTGACGTCGGCCTTGCGCAGTTCGTAGATCGGCACCGGATAGGAACCGAGGCTGCCGCTGGCGCTGAAGGCGGCTACCTTTTTCCCCTTCAGGTCCTGCAGAGTCTGCAGGTCCGTGCGGTCGGCGCGGGTAAAGATTACCCCCCCCAGACTGGATACCGGCACCCCCTCCTGCAGATCAACCAAGGTGGCCAGGGCGCCGGTCAGGGCGTTTTTCTGGCGCAGTTGCACCAGGTGTGAGGCATTGCTGAACACCAGGTCCAGCTGGTTTCTATCCAGGGCCTGCTGCAGTTCCTGCTGGTCAAGGGCCAACAACTCGATGCGGTAGCCATCCAGGCTGCGGCTGAGATAGTCGGCCAGCGGCTGCCAACGAGCCAGGGCGGCCGGCTTGGGCTGGATCGCCAGCACCCCCAGGGTCAGGGTACGGTCGGCCCGAGCCGGTAACGGCAGGCAGAGCAACAGACAGACCAGCGTCAACGCTATACGGATCGAAAACGAACCTGCGACCATATCAAAAGTCCTCTATGGGAAGGAAACGGCCATCAAACAGGCCTTTCAGGCTGGCCGGCTGCTGCAGCAGGCCATGCTGCACCATGATCGGCGACAAGGTCTGAACCGTGGTCAATAACTGGGCCTTGCTCCCTTGAAGGTAGCGCCGGTTGGCGCCGGCAACCGGCAGCTGCAGACCACGGTAGGCATCAAGCACGCGGTCTGCAGACAGGGTGAGACGCCCGGCCAGCTTGTAGGCGGCATCCTGCGGATTGTGCACCAGATGATGATACGCCCTGAAATGGGCATTGGTCAGGCTGCGTAACTGCTCCGTGTACTGATCCAGCAGATCGGTCCTCACCGCCAGCAGATCAACGATCATCCCCGGCAGACTGCGGCTGTCGAAGATGCTGTGGGCGCCCATGGCCTGCATCTGGCTGGCGATCGGCTCATAGCAGACCATGGCGTCCACGTGGCCAGCCTGCCAGACCTGATGGTGGTTATCCGGCGTCATCGGCACCACCGTCAACTGCGAGCAGTCCATGCCAGCGGTCTGCAAGCTCAGGTGCAGCATCAGGCTACCCAGCGCCGACTGTTCCACCCCGATCCGCTTGCCGGCCAACTGCCTGACGGAGCTGATACCGGGCCGGGCCAGGATGTGATCCGCCCCGGCCGAGACATCAAACACCAGCACGGCGGTCAGCTGCAAGCCGCTGTCGCGGGCCCGCAGCAGCTCATCCAGGGTGAGACAGGCGCCATCCGCCGTGCCTCGCTCCAGCGTTTCCAGCGATACGGTGGCCGAACTGGTCTCCACCAGCCGCACCTGCTCTTCGCTGAGCCAACCCTCGCGCCGGGCCAGAAAGAGCAGTTCATAACCGGGCCAGGGATGGGCCGCAATCCGCAAAGGAGGCCGTTGCACACAGCCGGGCAGCAGCGGTAAAAGCGCCACGGCCGCCAGGCCGGTCAGAAAATCACGTCGCGATGTCAGCCCAATCCCCATTATTCAACCTCACCTGCGCCGTCAGCTATCTTACGCCGTCAGCCGCTGCAACTCGGCACCAAGCAACGCGATATCGACCGGTTTGGCCACATGGGCATCAAAGCCCTGCTGCAGCAGACGCTGGCGTTCATCATCCATGGCATGGGCCGTCAAGGCGATGATCGGGATATGACCGCCTGTCTGGCGCTCCTGCTCACGAATGATCAGCGTGGCCTGATCGCCACCCATGACCGGCATCTGCACATCCATCAGGATACAATCGAACGACTGCCCGGCCAGCAGATCCAATGCCTGCTGACCAGTCTCCGCCAGGGTGACACGGTGCCCCTGGCGCTCCAGCACTTTGGTGATGAACTGGGCGTTGATCTGGTTGTCTTCAGCCAGCAGAATCGACAGCGGACGGAGCGGAAACTGGGTGTGCAGCGGTTGCCTGCGCGTGGCGAGCGACTGCTCAGGCACCTGGAACGGCAGTTCCACAAAGAAGCTGCTGCCAACGCCAAGCCGACTCTCAACCCAAATCCGGCCGCCCATCAGTTCAGCCAGCCTGCGACAGATGGCCAACCCCAGACCGCTGCCGCCGTACTTGCGGGTGGTTGAACTGTCGGCCTGCGTAAAGGGGGCGAAGATGCCCTCCATCGCCTCCGGGGTCATGCCGATGCCGGTGTCGCTGACGGTCAGCCGGATCAGCAGCTGATCACCCGTGCGGGAAACCTGATCTGCGGCGATGGTGATCAGGCCCTGCTCGGTGAACTTGATGGCATTACCCACAAGGTTCAGCAGTATCTGCCGGGTGCGCAGCTGATCGCCGCGCAGCAGCACCGGCAGATCATCGGCAAAGGCCGTCTCCACCCGTACATCCTTCATCTGGAGATGGTAGCGCTGGCTGTCCAGCAGCTCCTGAATACAACTACGCAGTGAAAAATCCGTGGATTCCAGCGACATTTTACCCGCCTCGATCCGTGAGAGATCGAGAATATCGCTGATCAACGACACCAGGCTGGTGGCCGAGCTCTCGATGCTCTCCAGATACTGCTGTTGCTCCTCGTTGAGCGTTGTGGTCCGCAGCAGGTGGGTCATACCGATCACCCCGTTCATCGGGGTGCGGATCTCGTGGCTCATGTTGGCCAGAAACTCGCTCTTGGCCCGGTTGGCCGCCTCGGCCGCCTCCTTGGCCTGCAATGTACGCTCTTCTGCCTGTTTGCGCTCGGTGATGTCGGTGGCGATCTCCAGCCGCACGATCCGGCCATCCACCCAGCGGATGGCCCGGTCGCGGATGGCGTACCAGTGCCCGGTGAGCGTGTTCTGAAACTCCCAGACATACACGCCTCGCGGCTCCCCCTGCTCGTCCAGCAGATACTGGTTGCTGCAGAAACCGCAGGGGCCGCTCTGACCGACCTGCATCTTCTGCCAGCAGGGCTGACCAACGATGTCGCCGTGGGTTTCCTGGACCTGCTTGTTGATGTACAGCAGCTCGTAGGTCTGCATGTCCGCCACATAGACGATCGCATCCAGGGCGTTCAACACGGTCAGCAGCCGCTGGTGGGAGTCCTGCAGTTCCTGTTTGGCCTGCTGCAGGCTTTGTTCGGCCTGCTTGCGCTCGCTGATATCAAACAGACTCCAGACCACGCCGACCTCGCCGTCATCCAGTGGCATCCTGACCCCGGTCAGGACACACCAGAAGGGGCGGCCATCCTTGCGGCGCAGCGGATATTCGGCGTGCAGCTGAGTCTTGCCATCCCTGGCCTGCAGGAAGGTGGGCGCCCAATCATCGTGGTGCTGCTGGTCCAGATGCAGCAGACGCACCGACTGACCGATCAGCTCATCGTTGTGGTAGCCGAACATCTCGCAAAACTGCTGGTTCACCCGACGGATGATCCGCTCCGAGGAGACGATCAGGTTGCCGGTGCCGTTGTACTCAAACAGGTCCTGCAAGAATTTCTGCTGTTGGTGCAGGCGGTTGTTGAGTCGCCGCGAAATCAGCATCAATGCGGTAAGCAGGGCAATAATGGTTACCGAAGCCGCCAGGGCCAACATCAGCAGCAAGCGATAATCGGTGGTCTTCTCGTACTGGTGGGCAAGCCACTTGTCGCCAATAGCCGCTCGTTCTGAGGTTGGCAGGGCACCCAACGTCTTGTCCAGCAGGCTGGCCAATGTGGCCTGATCCCTGGCCGTCGCCAGACGGAGCTCCGACCTGGGACCCTTGATGGCCGCCATCAGCCGCAACTCGGTCAACAACTCCCGTTCGATCAGATGAATCGCCACGGCCCGGTTACCGGCATAGGCGTCGGCCTCGCCCCGGGCTACGGCATACAGTGCGTCCAGGCTCGAGGGGTACTGCCGTACCATGACAGTGGGGTAGTTTTTGGCAAAATGGGTGACGTTGTAAAACCCCTCTTCCAGGGCCACGGTCTTGCCGGCCAGATCGTGCTCCGAGCGGAAGGGGGGGCCACCCTTGCGACCGACCAGCAGATGGGGAATCGTGATGTAGCTACGGGTAAAATTGAGCTGCGACTCACGTTCCGGACGCAGACTGATATCCATCAGGGCATCCAGCTTGCCCTCCAGCAGCAGCTCATAATTGTGGCTGAAGGGCCCCGGCACCAGCACCAACGCCCCCCCCAACCGCTGGTTCAGCGCCCTGACAACATCAGGACCAATCCCTTGCGGCACCCCATGCCGATCGACAAAGCTAATCGGCGGCCAGTCGGCCATAACGCCGACCCGGATCTGAGGATGGCTGGCAAGCCAAGCCTGCTCAGCCGGCGTAAAGGCAGGCGGTTTCTGACGGGTTGCGCCCAGCAGTGCAGCCACTGTAACCACCGCAAGCAGAGCGCAGACCAACCAACTGAGCCTGAACCGTGTAAGCCCCGAAAAACGAACCATCCGTTGCAACCTTTCCTGCCGTTGTAGTAGCCAGACCTTACTCAGCCAATGCAGACCACCGCCACTGGCGCGTTCATGTCTTGATCAGCCGTGCCATTTCAGCGCACAACACCGCCAGGTCTACCGGCTTGGCAACATGGGCGTCGAACCCGGCTGCCAACAGACGCTCACGTTCCTCACGCATGGCGTGGGCGGTCAGCGCGATAATCGGCAGATGGCCGCCGGTCTGCAGCTCGCGCTCACGAATCCGGCGCGTGGCCTCATCGCCTCCCAGAACCGGCATCTGCACATCCATCAAGATGCAATCAAAACGCTGCCGTTCCAGCTGATCCAGCGCCAGCTGACCGTCTTCGACAGCGGTTATCCGGTGTCCCATCCGGCTCAACACCTTCACAATGAATTCGGCATTCACCCGGTTATCCTCGGCCAGCAGGATCTCCAGCGGTCGGGTGAAGAGGGCCGAATCAAGCGAAAGCGGTGGTGGCTGCGCAGCCTCGTGTTTTGGTGCATCAACCGCCAACTCAAAGGGCAGCTCCACCGTAAAAACGCTGCCCCCCCCGGGATTGGCCTCGGCCCAGATGCGCCCCCCCATCAGCTCGGCCAGCCGGCGGCAGATGGTCAGCCCCAGACCGGTGCCGCCATAACGGCGGGTGGTGGTATTGTCGCCCTGTTCAAAGGGGGCAAAGATGGCCTCCAGTTTCTCCGGCGGGATGCCGACACCGTTGTCGGCCACACTGAGGCGCAGCAGCACCTGTCGGCCATGACGTTGGAGCTCTTGACCGGCAAGCGTGATCCGGCCCTCTTCGCCGGTGAACTTGATGGCGTTACCCAGCAGGTTGAGTACGATCTGACAGGCGCGCAAACGGTCGCCATGCAACGGGTCCGGCAGCTGGTCGGGCAGGTCGATGCTGACGTTCAGCCGCTTTTGACGGATCAGGAACTGCTGGCTTTCAACCATATCCTGCAGGCAATGCCTGAGTGAAAAATCAGACGAAACCAGCTCCATTTTGCCGGCCTCGATCTTGGACAGGTCGAGAATATCGCTGATCAAGGCCACCAGCGAATTGGCTGAAAGCTCGATGTTGTCAAGATACTGCTGTTGCTCGGGAGAAAGCTCGGTGTTGCGCAGCAGGTGGGCCATGCCGATCACACCGTTCATGGGGGTGCGGATCTCATGGCTCATGTTGGCCAAAAACTCGCTTTTTGCCTGATTGGCCGCCTCGGCCGTCTCCTTGGCCTGCTGCAACTCGCCTGCGGCCTGCTTGCGCGCGGTGATGTCGCGCGACAACACGACAAAACGGGGTTCAGTGGCATGGGAGTCCGTCTTGTGGGCCACGGCCAACTCAAACCAGTAGGTGCCGCTGGGCACGGTGAGACACAGCTGCCGCCCGTGGGAATGGCCGGTGGTCTGGGCCTCCTGCAGGGCCTCCAGACAGACCGTTGCCGCCTCGGACGACATCACCTCGCTGACGGTCCTGCCCAGCAGCTCCTCCACCGGAGCCGATAACTGCTCGGTATGGCGGGCATAGCAGGCATAATGCCGGCCATCGATGCCCATCTCGAACAGCAGGTCCGGCACCGCCTGCAACAGGGAGTTCAGGTTCAGGCGTTCCTGATCCAGGGCCAGTTCGGTGGCGATATGCTGTTCCATCTGCCGGAACAGCAGACAGACCAGCAGGGTGGCCGGCGGATAGAGCAGCAGCACCGGCACGGTGATCTTGGCCAGCACCACCGCGGCAAGCTCTGGCGGCAGGAAGGTCATACAGCCCATCATCCAGAGATGCACCAACAGGCCGAAGAGCAATAAACCCAGCGGCTCGGCAGCCCATGGCCGGCGGTTACGCAGATAGTGCCAGCCGATGCCGATACCGACTGAACCGATGATTACCGCCACCCCCACCGCAGCGCCCACCCCCCCAGCCACCAGCGATAGACAACGGCCGGCAGCGCAGCCAGGACAGCCACCACCGGGCCGCCAAACAGACCAGCCACCGCCAGAATGATCGAACGGCCATCGAAGATCAGGCCGGGCTGAAAGACCACCGGGGTCAGCATCACTAGCAGCACAACCCCGCCAAACAGCGCCCCGGTCACCAGCGGAAAGAGCAACCCGCTGCGATTAAGGCGCCGCACCAACAGGCTGTGGACAAAGGTTAAGGCCACCAGCAGGGCTATATTCTGGATCAGCGAGAGGTAGAACATCAGCCATCCCCTAACATCGGCAACAGGTGCAGAGCTTTTCGGAAACTATACCAGAGCTCTGAATTTTTGCAGCACGAAGCAGAAATGAATGTTCCAGACAGGAAAGGAGGTCGTGCGGAGTGATCAGGCCTTTTTCACAAACTCAGACTTCAGCCCCATGGCACCAAACCCGTCGATCTTGCAGTCAATATCGTGGTCGCCATCCACAATGCGGATGTTTTTCACCTTGGTTCCGACTTTAACTGACGATGACGCCCCTTTGACCTTCAGATCCTTGATCACGGTCACGCTATCGCCGTCTTTAAGCTCGGTGCCGTAGGCGTCGCGCACCACCCGCACGCTAACGGCTTCCTCGGTTACAACCAGCGGCCATTCGTGTGCGCATTCCGGGCAGATGTAGTTAGTGCCATCTTCGTAGGTGTAGCTGGATTTGCAGGCTGGGCAGACGGGTAATGTGCTCATCGGGGTATCCTTTGATATGTGAGTTGAGCGCGTGTCTCCGCATGTGATGCATCTCAACACAGGGAAACAGGAGTGACAGGGTACACTATCACCAACCGAATGCGCCAGAAAAACAGAAGAGCCCGGCACAGGGCCGGGCTCACGTTGGAGATACAATAACTAGGTACGGCTACAGAAACGAGGATTTTTTCGCGAGGTCCAGGAAGGTGAGCGTTTGCGCGGAGACGTACTGTGCAGTACGTCGCACAAGCAAACGCGAAACCTGACGCCGAGATCGCGGAAAAAGACCGTTTCCTACACTAAGCCGTGGGCGACCATCGCGTCGGCTACCTTGATGAAACCGCCGATGTTGGCTCCCAGCACGTAGTTGCCCGGATCGCCGTATTCATCGGAGATACGGTAGCAGCGCTTGTGGATGCCCTTCATAATGTTTTCCAGCTTGACCTCGGTATCCTCGAAGGACCAGGAGTCACGCTGGGCGTTTTGCTGCATCTCCAGGGCCGAGGTGGCCACGCCGCCGGCATTGGCAGCCTTGCCGGGGCCGTAGGCGATCTTGGCATCCAGGAACACCTTGACCCCTTCGGGAGTGGTGGGCATGTTGGCCCCTTCACCCACGGCGATACACCCGTTCTTGACCAGGGTGGCGGCATCCTTGCCGTTGATCTCATTCTGGGTTGCGGACGGCATGGCCACCTGGCAGGGAATTTCCCAGATGTTGCCGTTAGCAATGTACTTGGCATCCTTATGGTACGTGGCGTAATCGGAGATGCGGCGACGCTCCACCTCTTTCAGCTGCTTGATCAGATCCAGATCGAGACCTTTCTCATGGTAGATCACGCCATTACTATCGGAGCAGGCCACGCACTTGCCGCCCAGCTGGTGGATCTTCTCGATGGTGTAGATGGCCACGTTGCCGGAGCCGGACACCAGACAGGTTTTGCCGTCGAAGGACTCCTTGCGCACCTTGAGGGCCTCGTTGATGAAGAAGGTGGCGCCGTAGCCGGTGGCCTCGGGACGCACCAGTGAGCCGCCCCACTTAAGGCCCTTGCCGGTCAGTACGCCGGCCTCCCAGCGATTGGTGATCCGCTTGTACTGGCCGAACATGTAGCCGATCTCGCGGCCGCCCACGCCGATGTCGCCGGCCGGTACGTCGGTGTGCTCGCCGATGTGGCGGTACAGCTCGGTCATGAAGGACTGGCAGAAGCGCATGATCTCGTCATCGGACTTGCCCTTGGGGTCGAAGTCGGAGCCACCCTTGCCGCCACCAATCGGCATGCCGGTCAGGGAGTTCTTGAAGATCTGCTCGAAACCGAGAAACTTGATGATACCCAGGTAGACCGAGGGGTGAAAACGGAGGCCGCCCTTGTAGGGACCCAGGGCACTGTTGAACTCAACCCGGAAACCACGATTGATATGGACATTACCGTTGTCATCCTGCCAGGGCACCCGGAAGATGATCTGACGCTCCGGCTCGCAGATCCGCTCAATGATCTTGCGCTCAAGATATTCGGGGTGTTTGCTGACCACTGGCCCCAGAGACTCCAGCACCTCCAGTACCGCCTGGTGAAATTCGGCTTCACCGGGGTTACGCTTCAGTACATCCTGGTAGATGCTTTCAAGTTTTTCGTCCAGCTGTGCCATGTGTTGCCTCCTGATGGAATGAAAAGGATGGCTACCCCGTCGGGCAGTGCTCGTTCTTACAGCAACTGCTGTGCCAATCCAAGGACAACCGGACCAAAAAATATGCAACTACCTGCAGGCTGCCAAAAACAAAGGCATTAGGCGGTGCAGCTACTGCCTTGCACGTGGGCAGTGCAGCAACAACACACCAAGCCAACGAGTACACAAAAAACACTACCACCAAAAACTGAGTTACTCATTTTAACGAGAATAAAAAGCCACAATCAATACAAACCATAACTAAATGAGCAGCTTGCATCTTGATTACGCTTCACGTATAAGGTTTGTTTTGTAAAGTTTCCGGTTCAAGCCAATAACATGCACACAAAACGTGCAGAGAGGTTTTGCATGCTGATCGTCGCCTGCATCAAACAGGTCCCCGACACCACCCAGGTCAAGATCGACCCGGTCACCAATACCCTGGTGCGGGAAGGGATCCCCTTCATCATGAACCCCTACGACACCCACGCCCTGGAGACGGCCCTACAGCTGAAAGACCGCTTCGGCTGCAAGGTGGCGGTACTTTCCATGGGCCCGCCCAACGCCGAGGCCACCCTGCGCAAGGCGTTAGCGGTGGGAGTCGATCGCGCCATCCTGCTGTCGGACCGCTGCTTTGGCGGTGCCGACACCCTGGCCACCAGCAAGGTGCTGGCAGCGGCCATCAAAAAGCTCAATGACGAAGTGGAGCCGGTGGGACTGGTGCTGTGCGGCAAGCAGACCATCGACGGCGACACCGCCCAGGTGGGTCCCGGCATTGCGGTGCGCCTGGGCTACCAACAGCTGACCCTGGTGGACAAGGTGGAACAACTGGATATCGGCAATCGCTCACTGGTGGTCAGCCGCAAGCTGGAGGGACGGCACGAGCGGGTGCAGGCCCCCCTGCCGGCCCTGCTGACGGTGGTGCGGGAGATCAACCGTCCCCGCTACCCGACGGTACCGATGCGTCTGGCAGCGGTGGATGCCACCGTGGAAACCTGGGATAACCAGGTGCTCACGCTGGACACCCAGACCGTGGGCCTGAAAGGCTCACCCACCTGGGTTTCCAAGATCTTCTCACCGGAACGGGCCAAGGGCGAGATCATCGGCGATGGCTACGCCGACCCGCAAGGTGCTGTTGATCTGTTGCTGGAAAAACTACTTGCCAAGGACCTGCTACCGCTATGAGTGAGACCACGCCTAAACCGAAACGTCCCCGCGGCCGCGCCCAGTTGCTGGCCGGCAAGTGCATCGCCTGCGGCGCTCGCTGCGAGAGTTCCTGCCCGGTCAACTGCATCACCATGAACGAGGCCGGCGAGCCGCTGGTGCAGGCAGACAAGTGTATCGGCTGCCTGAAGTGCGTCAAGGTCTGTCCGGCCCAGGCACTGGAGATGACCTTTACTCCAGAGGAACTGGCGATCCTGGCCGAGCTGGACAAGTCCGGCGCTGCCCCGGTGGAAGAGATTGATGAAGAGGCGGCGGCCCTGGCCAAGCTGCAGGCCCAATACCGCGGCGTCTGGGTCTTCATCGAGCAGGCCGATGGCGAGGCAGCCAAGGTTTCCTGGGAGCTGCTGGGCAAGGGGCGTGAACTGGCCGACAAGCTGGGCGTTGAACTGTGCGCCCTGGTGATCGGACACCAGGTAGAAGCCCTCTGTAACGAGGCCTTTAGCTACGGCGCCAGCAAGGCCTATCTGCTGGACCACCCGTTGTACCGCGACTACCGCACCCAGCCGTACCTGGAGGCCTGCTGCCACCTGATCGAGCAGTACAAGCCGGAGGTGATCCTGATGGGGGCCACCGGCATGGGCCGCGACCTGGCCGGCGCGGTAGCCACCCGGGTTGGTACCGGCCTCACTGCCGACTGCACCGGGCTGGACATCGACGACAAACGCAACCTGATGCAGACCCGGCCCGCCTTTGGCGGCAACATCATGGCCACCATCATGTGCGACAAGTACCGCCCCCAGATGGCCACGGTACGGCCCCATGTGATGCAGATGCCGGAACCGCAGGCCGGCTTTAAAGGCGAGATCATCCGTAGCAACTTCGCCATCCCGGAAGAGAGTGTGCTGGTCAAGGTACTGGAGATCCTCAAAGACAGCGATGCCAGTCACCATATCGACATCGGCGGGGCCGAGTTCATCGTTTCCGGCGGCCGCGGCATGATGGGACCGGAAAACTTCGGCATCCTGAAGGAACTGGCCGACGAGCTGCACGGCGTGGTGGGCGGCTCCCGCAGCGCAGTGGATGCCGGCTGGCTGGGCCACGACCGCCAGGTGGGCCAGACCGGCAAGACGGTCCGCCCCAAGATCTACATCGCCTGCGGCATCTCCGGCGCCATCCAACACCTGGTGGGGATGCAGGACTCGGACCTGATCATCGCCATCAACCGCGACAAGGACGCGCCGATCTTCGAGGTGGCCCACTACGGCATCGTCGGCGACCTGTTCCAGGTGGTGCCGCTGCTGACCCAAAAAATCCGTGAACTGAAAGCGAGGGGCACGAAACAATGACACCGACCCCGACCATCTTTGCCCCGATCCTGATCGCCGCCGTTGCCCTCTTCTGCTACAGCTGCTGGAAGCGACTCTCGCTGACCGCCTTGGGCAGGCCCGATAACCGCCTGGACGACATCGGCCAGCGGATCGGCGACACCCTGCGCTATGCCTTTGCCCAGTTGCGGGTGGTCAGAAAGCCCTACGGCCTGGTGCACCTGGTGATCTTCTGGTGTTTCCTGGTCTTGATGATCGCCAACACTGAGTTTCTGCTGCACGGCCTATTCCCGCAGATCAACTTCTCCAAGCTGCCGGACAGCATCTTTGTGCCGCTGATGCAGATGATCGACGTGGTCTCGCTGATAACCCTGCTGGCGGTGACCGCAGCCGCCATCCGCCGGGCTGTCGCGCCGCCCTACCCGGAGGCCCGCACCTTCGAGGCGTTCTTCATCCTGAGCCTGATCGCCATCCTGATGCTGGCCACCTTCGGCATCAACGCTGCCAAACTCTCCCGCATGCAGGGTTCGGTGCTGGAGCTGGCCAAGGGGATCATGCCGATCTCAAGCTGGTTCCTGCCGCTGATCAAGCCCGAGCAGGCCAAACTGGTACACGACCTCTCCTGGTGGACCCATGCCGGCGCACTGCTGTTGTTCATGAACCTGTTGCCGTTAAGCAAGCACTTCCACATTATCACCGCCATCCCCAACATCTTCCTGCGGCGCCACCAGCAGCCGGTGCTGCCTGAGCGTGAGCAGTTTGTCAAAGACGGCCAATTCGGCCTGGACAACGTCACCGGCTACAGTTGGAAGGAACTCTTGGACGCCTTTTCCTGCACCGAGTGCGGCCGCTGTCAGTTGGCCTGCCCGGCCAGCGCCACCAACAAACCACTCAACCCGCGGCGGGTGATCCACGACCTGAAACTGAACCTGCTGGCCAACGGAGCAGCCCTCAAGAACGGGCAACAACCGGTCATGCCGCTGATCGGCGAGGCCGGCGACGGCAGCATCAGCGAAGAAACGATCTGGTCCTGCACCACCTGCGGCGCCTGCCTGGAGTCCTGCCCGGTGTTCATCGAGCAGATGCCCAAGCTGATCCCGCTGCGGCGGCACCTGGTGGAGATGGAGGCCAAATTCCCGGAAGAGCTGCTCAACCTGTTCGAAAACATGGAAGGCCGCAGCAACCCCTGGGGCATCGCCCCTTCGGAGCGGGGCAAGTGGGCCACCCTGCTGGGGGAACGCAGCTTCGAGCCGGGACAGACCGAGTACCTGTTCTACGTCGGCTGCGCCGGCTCCTTCGATGCCCGGGCCAAGCAGGTGACCTTGGCCCTGGCGCAGCTGTTGGACAAGGCCGGCGTCTCCTGGGGCATCCTGGGCAAAGACGAGAAATGCTGTGGCGATTCGCTGCGGCGACTGGGCAACGAGTTTGTCTTCGACAAGCTGGCCAAGGAAAATGTCGCCCTGTTTAAGGAAAAGGGAATCAAAAAAGTGATCGCGCAGTGCCCCCACTGCCTGACTACCCTCAAGAACGACTACCGTCAGTACGGCATCGAGCTGGAGGTGATCCACCACAGCCAGCTGCTGCTCCACCTGGTGCAGGATGGCCGCCTGAAACTGAACCGCCAGGTGGCCGAGCTGGGCAGGCTGGTCTACCACGATTCCTGCTACCTGGGCCGTCACAACGGCATCTACGACGAACCCAGAGAGGCGCTGGAGCTGGCCACCGGGGTTGCCCCGACCGAGCTGCCACGCAACCGCGAAGACGGCTTCTGCTGCGGGGCCGGCGGCGGCCGGATGTGGATGGAGGAGTTTACCGGCGAGCGGATCAACCTGAACCGGGCCAAGGAGACCTTGGAACAACAGCCGGATACGGTCTGCGTGGCCTGCCCCTACTGCCTGACCATGCTGGATGATGGTCTGAAGGACCTGCAGGCGGACAAGGTACAGGTGAAGGATATTGCCGAGGTGCTTGCCGAAGCGGCACTACGCTAACGGGAAACAAAAAACGCCCGCTTCCGGAGACGATGCCGGAAGCGGGCGCTTTTTGTGCGCTGCGTAACCGCTCAGTTCGCCCGTGCGGCGCGCTCGGCAATACAGTCAAGAATACTGGCCAACAGGTCATTGAACATGATCGGCTTGATAATCACCCGGTCGGCCTCAGGGCAGGCATGGGCCTCATCGTCATAGGCGGTGGTGATGATGATCGGGGTGCCATTGTCCAGCTCCCGCATCTTATGCACCATCTGCATGCCGTTCATAACCGGCATCTCCAGGTCGCTGACCACGATATCGGGATGGTGCATCTGAAACTGCTCCAGACCATCCTGGCCGTCCTTGGCCAGCAGCAATGTCCCCACCTGACGCTTCAGAAAGGCACCCACCGCCATCCTGGCTACATCCTCATCCTCGACATAGAGCAGTGTCATACCCTTTAAATGCTCAGCCGGTGTCATAACTACCTCCAGAAGAAACAGGGATGGCACGTCCAAACCTACCTCGCCCACCACTGTCATTTGGTTCAACTATACCACAGAAAAACAAGGTAACCAGACGCGCAGCACGAATCTGAAGCGTCAGTGTATTGTCGCCCCTTCAGTTGGTGGCCCCAGCAACCGGTTAACCTCGGCCAGCAGCAGGGTCAGGTCGATCGGCTTGGGCACATAGCCATCAAAGCCGGCCTCCAACAGCTGTTCCCGATCACCGGTCAGGGCATGGGCGGTCAGCGCGATAATGGCTGTTGGCGGAGACTGGCGTTGCTGCTCCTCGGCCCGGATGGCCTGGGTGGCTGCCAGACCGTCCATACCGGGCATCTGGACATCCATCAGGATGATATTGAACGGCTGCTGCTGCCAAGCCTCCAGCGCAGCGGCACCGTCCTCCACCGCAACCACCGAGTGCCCCAGCCGTTCCAGCAGCCGTGTGGCGAAAACACGGCTGACAACCTGGTCTTCTGCCAACAGGATCTGCAACGGCTCTCCGCTCCAGCCGGCTGCGCTGGCTGACGGCTGAGACAGCGCCGGCTGCTGATCGCTGTCAAGCTGTAGCGGCAGCAGCACCTGGAAGCAACTGCCAAGGCCGGGGGTGCTCTCCACCGTAATGCTGCCCCCCATCAGTTCGGTCAGACGGCGACAGATGGCCAACCCCAGGCCGGTGCCGCCGTAGCGCCGGGCTATGGAGCTGTCGCCCTGGCTGAAGGGGCTGAACAGCCGCGCCAGGGTCTCGTCGCTCATGCCGATGCCGGTGTCGCTCACCCGGCACGACAGCCAGAAGGTCTCGCCCTCCTGGCGATCAGGGGCGATGGTGAGGGTGACACTCCCCTGATCAGTGAACTTGACCGCATTACCCACCAGGTTATGCAGGATCTGCTTAACCCGCTGCGGCACTCCCCGCAACTGACAGGGCAGCTCCGGGTCCAGTTCGAGATAGAGACTGATCCCCTTGCGCCGGGCCACCGGTTCATGCACCCGCACCACCTCGGCGGCGATCTGGGCCGGTTGAAAGGGGTCCTGCTCCAGTTGGATCCGTCCTGCCTCAATCCTGGTCAGGTCCAGCAGATCGTTGATGATTACCAGCAGGCTCTGTGACGATGAGTCCAGGTTGTACAGGTACTCCCGCTGCTCCTCGGAGAGCGGTGTCAGGTGCAGCAACTGGCTCATGCCCATGATGCCGGTCAGCGGTGTGCGCACCTCGTGACTGATGTTGGCCAGAAACTGATTCTTGGCCCGGGTGGTGGCCTCGGCCGCCTCCTTGGCCTGCACCAGAACCTCTTCGGCCTGACGACGCAGCGAGATGTCGCGGGCAAAACCGCACAGATAGGTCTGGCCACCATAGCTGAGCAGGTTGACCACCATCTCCACCGGAAAGGTCGAACCATCCTTGCGGCGGTGGCGGCTCTCGAAGGTCATCACCTGTTCCCGCCGCAGGGCCTGGACAAAACCGTCAAAATTGCTGGCGTCATGGTTACAGTCGATATCCATCACCGCCATCGCATGCAGTTCTGCACTGCTGTAGCCCAGGGCGCGACAGGCCGCATCGTTGACGTAGATGAAGCGACCCTGCTCATCAGACCAGAAGATGGCGTCAGAGGTCATGTCCAGCACCCGTCGCGCCATATCCAGCGCCTGTTCGGTGGCCTGGCGCTCAGTGATATCGTTGATCATAGCCAGGAACAGCTGTTCTCCGTCACGCTCTACCAGCTGCAGCTGGATCTCAACCGGATAGCAACTGCCATCGGCCCGCTGATGGGTGGTCTGAAAGACCAGCTGCCCCTGCATGCCGGACAAAAGCGGCGAAACCGTGGCCCGGAAGGTCTGTTCGTCCAGAGCAGGCTTGATGTCCACCGGCGTCATCGAACGCATCTGCTCCATGCTGTAGCCCAGATTACGCAGGGCCGACGGGCTGGCATAGACAAACTGCAGGGTATCGCAGGTAAAGACATAGATCTCGTGCAGGCTGGCCTCAAGCATCTGCTGCAGGCGCATCCGCTCCGCCTCGCCCCGTTTCTGCTCACTGAGGTCGGTGACAAAGGCGAAACCATAGGCGAACTGTCCGTCCTCAGTACGATGGGTGGTGGCGTGAAACACCACCGGCACCGGATGGCCGTCCTTGTGGCGCAGCGTGATCTCGTAGTTACGGTGGGGCACGAGCTCAATCCGGGCCATCTGGATCTTGAAGATGGCTTGATTCGCCTCATCGGCAAACTCCAGCGGCGAACGACCCAGCATCTCATCGCGGCTGTAGCCCAGCATGGCGCAGAGCGCTGGATTGACATCCTGCGTATGCCGATCAGCCCCAATCTGCCAGAAACCCTGGCCGGCATTTTCGATATAGGCCCGCACCCGTGCTTCATTGTCGGCCAGCGCCCTGGTCCGCTCCTCAACCTTGCGTTCCAGTTCGGCATTGATCTGCTCAATCGAGCGCTGGGCCAGCTTGATGGTCGAGATATCGGTGAAGGTCAGCACCACACCGTCCACGGTTCCGCGCTCGGTGCGGAACGGCAAAATCCGCTTCAGCACCCACTCGTCCGGACCAACCTGGATCTCTTTTTCCAGCTTGCTGCCATTTTGCAGCACATCCTGCAGGTGCTGCAGGAATTCAGACTGGAGGGTCAGGGTGTAGGCGATATGGTCAATCGGTCGACCGATATCCTGAGGCAACAGCTTGAGGAAACTGATGATGGCCGGGCTGAACTTGCGTACCCGCAGTTCGGCATCCAGAAAAACGGTGCCCACCTCGGTGCTGGCCAACAGGTTGTCGTGATCCCGGTTCAGCTGGGCCAGCTGGGTGTTGCGGGCCTCCAGCTCGGCATTAACGGCGTAGATATCCTCGTTAACCGACTTAAGCTCTTCATTGGTGCTCTGCAGCTCCTCGTTGGAGGAGACCAGCTCTTCATTGGCCAGGTCCAGTTTTTCGTTGCTGGCCTGTAACTCTTCGATGGTCAGCTGCAGGCTGTGGCGGGTAAACTGCAGCTCCTCCTCCAGGTCGTTGACCCGCTGCGACAGCAGGGGGTCACAACTGCCGAAGGTCGTCTCCACCACCTCTGCCGGGCCCGGCTGCAGTTCGGAAGGCTGAAAGGAGACCAGGTAGTGGGGACGCGTGGCCGGATCATGCTTGATACAGCTGACAGACAGATCCACCTGCTGCAGCGTGTTGTGAAGGCTATACCGCTGCCGCTCCATGCGGATATCGGACTGGGTGCTGGCGGCCCGATGCAGGGCGGTGGTCAGCGCCGGCCGCAACTCTTCGTGCACCAGCCGCAGCATATCACCTTCGGCCCGCCCCTCCGGGGTCCGCAGGTACGGCGACAGATCGCCGAAGAAGTGCAGAATCTGATGCTGCTCGTTGACCAGGAACCCGGGCGGCATGTAGCGCCGCAGCAGCTGGTCGTAGTCATGCACCAGCTGACGATCAAGGGTAATGGCGTGGCGCAGGCTCTGCTGCAAGGCGCTCCCCAACAGCGGCCGCGCCACCCAGGGCACCGTCGACGCAGCACCGGCGTAACGCTGCTGGGGGTGAGGAATCTTGCGGTACAGCTTGCAGCTGGTATCCAGCGGACTGAAGGAACTCTCCAGCGCGGCCACCCCTTCGCTGGGCCCCAGAAACAGGATGCCATCGGGATTGAGAGAGAAATAAAGGGCCGACAGGGCACGAATCTGGGCTGTGGGTTTAAGGTAGATCAGCAGATTGCGGCATACGGCCAGGTCGATCCGCGTAAAGGGAGGGTCGGCCAGCAGGTTATGGTGGGCAAACACCACGCTGCGCCGCAGCGCCGGTTCGACCCGACACCGGTCGTCGGCCTCGCAACGCAGAAACCGGCCACGGTACGGTTCCGGCACCCCCTCCAGCAGGTCACGGGAGTAGATGCCGGTGGAGGCGGTGGTCAGGGCCCCCTTGTGCACATCGGTGGCAAAGACCTTGATCTCGCCCCTGAATCCGACGGCTTCGGCCGCCAGATGGGCCAGCATGGCCAGTGAATAGGCCTCTTCGCCACTGGCGCAGCCGGCGGACCAGATCCTTAAGCCCTCGACGGCCGGGCGGTCGCGCAGCAGGTCACGCAGCAGCTCTTCGAGGCGCTGGAACATGACCGGATCGCGAAAAAACTCGGTCACCCCGATCAGCAGGTCATGGCCCAATGCCTCCAGCTCGTCCGGGTCCGCAGACAGGCGCGTGGCGTAGTCAGCCAACGACGTCTCCTGACAAAACTCCATCCGCCGCAGGATACGTCGCCCGACGGTGCCTATCTTATAGGCGGCAAAGTCAATCCCCAGGCCGTTGCGCAACAGGTCGATAATCGGCAACAGCTCCTGCTGGTCGACCTGTTCGTCAGCCGACTCGTCCTGCTGCGCCTCTGCCCCCAACAGCTGCTCCTCTGCCTGTTTCACCGCGTCATCCACACTGTGTATCCCCCAACGAAATGGTTCAGAACGGCCATGACAGCAGCCCCTTGCCGACGGCTACCTGATCACAGGTAGGCCCTCGAAACAGATTGAAAGCACACGCAGTGTAACATACTCAAAATCAACTGCAAGGCCGCTGCTAATCAAATTCGACCAGCTCGTGCTGCGCGAAAAGCTGTTGACAGCCAATGCCCTTTCGGCTAGGAATCCCAGCAGCTTACACACAGCACACAAGGAGCGCGACACACCATGAACAAACCGCTGGTTGGCATTCTGATGGGCAGCGAAAGCGATCTGCCGGTAATGGAAAAAGGGGCCCAGGTACTGAGCGAGTTGGGCATCCCCTGGGAGATGGATATCAGTTCGGCGCACCGCCTGCCTGAAAAGACCGCCGAGTATGCCCGCACCGCCCGGGAGCGGGGCATTGAGGTACTGATCTGCGGTGCCGGCATGGCCGCCCACCTGGCCGGTGTGGTGGCTTCCCACACCACCCTGCCGGTGATCGGCGTGCCGCTCAAATCCGGTGCGCTGAACGGCGTGGACGCACTCTACTCCACCGTACAGATGCCCCCCGGCATTCCGGTGGCCACTGTGGCGGTGGATGGCGGCAAAAACGCCGCCTACCTGGCCTGCTCGATCCTCTCCATCAAGCGCCCCGAACTGGCCGAAAGGCTGGAGCAGTTCCGGGAACAGACCCGGCAGGCGCTGCTGGCCACATCACGCGAACTGAAGGCCCGGCAGGGGTAACAAAAAATTGTTGACAGCCGAAACCGGTTTCGGCTAGCGTAATCTGACTAAAGGGGAGTAGCTACCAGCCGGAGACATGGCTGGCCCTTGACCCGTCAATACGGCCTTCAGGCCCGGGCAAGGGACGATTCGATCGACAGCAAGACCTTTACCCAGCGCAGTAGTACTGCGCCACGGGTAAAGGTCTTTTTTCGTATCCTACACAGACACCACAGGAGGTATTGCCACCATGATGAACCACGTGAAGACCACGCTGCTGCTCTCACTGCTCACCGTACTGCTGGTGTTCATGGGCGGCGCCATCGGCGGTAAGGGCGGCATGCTGATCGCCTTTGTGATGGCAGCCGTGATGAACTTCGGCTCCTATTGGTTCTCGGACAAAATCGTGCTTCGGATGTACGGAGCCCAGGAGATCACCCGCAACGAGAACCCGGCCTTTTACGGCATGGTGGAGCGCCTGGCCCAGCGGGCCGGGCTGCCGATGCCCAAGGTCTATATCATCCCGGACCAGTCGCCCAACGCCTTCGCCACCGGCCGTAACCCGCAGCATGCCGCCGTTGCCGCCACCGAAGGGATCATGCGGATCCTGACACCGGAAGAACTGGAGGGGGTGATGGCCCACGAACTGGGCCACGTCAAGAACCGCGACATCCTGATCTCCACCATTGCGGCCACCTTTGCCGGCGCCATCTCCATGATCGGCAGCATGCTGCAGTGGGGCGCCATGCTGGGGGCCGGCCGGGGTGATGATGAAGAGGGGAGCGGCATCGGCGGCCTGGTGGGCTCGCTGGCCATGGCTATCCTGGCCCCGCTGGCGGCCATGCTGATCCAGATGGCAGTTTCCCGTTCCCGCGAGTACCTGGCCGACGCCACCGGCGCCCATATCTGCGGCAGACCTCAAGCCCTGGCCAATGCGCTGGCCAAGCTGCAGAACGGGTCGCGCATGCTGCCGATGCAGGAGGCCCGGCCGGCCACAGCCCATATGTTTATCGTCAACCCGCTGACTGGCGGCAGCCTGCTGTCGCTCTTCTCCACCCATCCGCCGATGGAAGAACGGATCGCCCGGCTGCAGGCCATGCGCTAGCCGCAACCTGACCGTTACCCGAGACCCAAAGGAGTACGCTTGATGGCAACGTTGCGTTTGCTGCAGCAAAAAATGAAGTCGTTTAAGGCCGAACACGGCTCACAGCACGCCCCCACGGTGAAGCTCTGATGACCGCCACACATGGTCTCTGGGTGGCCTTTGGCCTGTTGATGCTGGTGATGCTGGTGGTGGACCTGGGGTTGAACCGCAAGAGCCACGTGGTCAGCTTCAAGGAGGCCGCCGGCTGGAGCACGCTCTGGGTGACCCTGGCGCTGCTGTTTGGGCTGGGGATCTGGTGGACCATGGGCTCCCAGAAGGCGCTGGAGTTCATGACCGGTTACCTGATCGAGCAGTCGCTCTCCGTGGACAACCTGTTCGTGTTCATCATGATCTTCACCGTCTTCGGCGTACGGGGTGAACTGCAGGCCCGGGTGCTGAAGTGGGGCATCCTGGGGGCGGTGGTGATGCGGTTGGTATTCATCTTCCTTGGAACTGCACTGTTTAAGGAATTCCAGTGGCTGTTCTACGTCTTCGGCGTCATCCTGCTCTACACCGCCTGGAAGATGGCCTTTGGCGGTGACGAGGAGATGGAGCCGGACAAAAATCCGCTGGTGCGGCTGACCCGCCGCATCATACCGATGACCAAGCGAATTCGGGGTGACTGGTTCTTCACCCGTCGCCTGGGGATGCTGGTGGCCAGCCCTCTGTTCATGGTGCTGCTGGTGATCGAGAGCAGCGACCTGGTCTTTGCCATGGATTCGATCCCGGCCATCTTCGCCATCACCCTGGATCCGTTCATCGTGATCACCTCCAACCTGTTCGCCATCATGGGCCTTCGTTCGTTGTTCTTCCTGCTATCAAACCTGATGGGGATGTTTGCCTGGCTGAAATACGGCATCTCCCTGATCCTGGCCTTTGTGGGGACCAAGATGATTCTGATGATGCAGGGGGTCCATATTCCGATCGCCCTGTCGCTGGCCGTGATCGCCACCACCCTGACCGCCTCGGTGGTGCTGTCGCTCCTGTTCAGCAAACCCAAGGATGACGAAGTCCTGGAGACCATTTAAACAAAAACCATGAAAGGACAGCGCAGCCCCATGCCGAACAAAGACAAAACCAAGAGCGCGCAGCACCTGCGCAACATCATCTCGTTCCGGGTCAGCGACCAGGAACTGGACCTGCTGGAGCAGCTGCGGGGCGACCGTAGCACCAAGCTGTCCACCGTGCTGCGCCAACTGCTCAAGCTGGTGATCGACAACCAGCCGGCGCCAAGCCGACGTCGTACCCACAGTGCCGAGCGTAGCCTGAAGAGCGTGACCGCATGACACGCCGCTGGCTATTGCTGGCCCTGGCGGCCACAGCTGATAAAGGCCGGTTGACAACCGCCAAACCAATTGTGTATCGTTTCAGTATGCAATCTCGTCATCAGATCAACTGGCTGGGCAGCACCCTGGTGCTGCTGGCCCTGCTGAGCGTCCTGCTGGCGCCGGTTGCCGCAGTCTGCCACACTGGCCAGGCCACGGCGCCGGCGGCCATGGCAGACCAGCAGCCTGGCGGCTGCGACGACTGCGATGATCACCAGAGCCAGCCTGATGACGATGGTTGCTGCAGTTCTTCGGCCTGCTCATGTGCCTGCCACGCACCACTTACGTCAACGGTGATGTTTCCCCCCACACCGCTGTCCAGCTTCGAACCGTTCAGAGAGGTCACCCACCGCCTGCCGGTCGTGTACCTGACCATCTTCGTCCCTCCCCAAAACCGCCCCTGACACCGGCATAGTGTTGGGGAACGCCATCGTTCCCGCGCCTGTCCGCCGCAACGGACCTGTCTGCCGGCTGCGCCTTTCCTGCGCAGCGTCAAGGAGCGTCATACCATGTCTGAACCGCAACGCGACATCCCCACCAGGATCTGGGATGCCCTGGCCTCTCTACGCCTGACCATGTTTCTGCTGATCGCCTTGGCCCTGGTGTCGATCATCGGCACCGTCATCCCCCAAGGGGCCCTGGACCCGCAGTACATCGCCGCCATCGGCGGCGAGCAGGGCAACCGCTTCAAGCTCTACTCGCTGTTGGGCTTTTTCAACATGTACCATTCCTGGTGGTTCCTGGGCCTCTTGGGGCTCTTGTCGGCCAACCTGCTGGCCTGCTCGCTGAAACGGCTGCCCCAGGTCTGGCGGATCGCCTTCCGGCCCGAGCCGCTGCTGACCGCCGGGGTAGAGCGCAGCGCCACCTGCTGCCAGACCCTGCCGCTCGGCAGCACCACCGATCCTGACCGTCTGGCCGGGTTGCTGGCAACAAAGCTGGGCCGGCCGGTCATCAACCAACAGGACGGCCAGACCCACCTGTTTGCCCAGCGTCGTCCCTGGGCCCGGCTGGCGGCCTACCTGGTGCACTTCAGCATCATCCTGATCTTTATCGGCGCCATCATCGGCAACCTGTTCGGCTTCAAGGGCTTCGTGGCCATCCCGGAAGGCGAGACCGTCACCAGCTTTACCGACCGCCAGGGCAACGTGCGGCCGCTGGGCTTTGAGCTGCGCTGCGACCAGTTCACGGTCAGCTACTATCCGGCCCAGGGCGGCCACAACCCGATGCCCAAGGAGTTCAAGAGCATCCTGACCCTGACCGAGAACGGCCGGGAGGTCCCCGGCTACAAGCATGCCCGCTTGATCGTCAACGAGCCGCTGACCTACCGGGGGATCACCTTCTACCAGTCCAGCTACGGCACCACCGGCTCTCACCAGCTCCGGATCGGTGAAGGCCCTCAGGGGCAGACCCTGCAGCTGGCCAGCGACGGCACCGCCCACCTGCCGGACGGCAGCAGCATGCATGTGGTGGAGGCGGTGCAGGACGTGTCCCCTTTCCTGGCCGGCAAGACCGGCCCGGCGGCCCGCATCGACATCCATCCGGCCAGCGGTGGCGCGCCCCTTGACCTGATTGTCTTCGCCAACCACCCGGACGACAACCGGGCCGAAGCGGCCCGCCTGGGACTACCGGTCATCAGCTACCTGGGGGGCACTGAACGTTTCTACACCGGCCTGCAGGTCAACAAGGACCCCGGCGTCTGGGTGGTTTGGGCCGGCTGCCTGCTGCTGTGCGTCGCCCTGTATGTCGCCTTCTTCATGCCGCACCAGCGTGTCTGGATGCGGATTGACAACCACCAGCTGACCATTGCCGGCCACACCACCCGCGGCCACGAGCAATTCCGACAGTGGTTCAACGCCCTGATCGCCGATCTTCAACCTACCGATACGCAGGAGGACAACCAATGACCAGCGGATCACTGTTCAACATCACCACCATCTTCTACATGGCCTCCACCCTGGCCTTTTTCGGCTACCTGGCCGGCCGCAACCAGAAGGTCGGCCTGTCCGGCTCAGCCCTGGCCTGGATCGGCTTCGCGGTTCATACTGTTGCCACCGGCCTGCGCTGGAAGGAATCCTACGACCTGGGCATGGGCCACGCCCCGCTCTCCAACCTCTACGAATCGGTGGTCTTTTTTGCCTGGAGCATCGTGCTGGTCTTCGGCATCATCGACGCCAAATACAAATACCGGGTGATCGGCGCCTTTGTGATGCCCTTTGCCCTGCTGGCCATGACCTGGGGGCAGCTCTACCTGCCCAGTGACATCAACCCGCTGATGCCTGCCCTACAGAGCAACTGGCTGACCTACCACGTACTGACCTGCTTCCTGGGCTACGCCGCCTTTGCCGTGGCCTGCGGGGTCTCGATCATGTACCTGATCAAGGCCAAGAGCGAAGAGAAGGCGACTGATGCCGCCGGCGGCCTGCTGTCCGTCTTCCCGCCCACCAAGGTGCTGGATGACCTGAACTACAAGGCGATCATGGTCGGCTTTCCGCTCCTCACCCTGGGGATCATCACCGGCGCGGCCTGGGCCAACTACGCCTGGGGCACCTACTGGAGCTGGGACCCCAAAGAGACCTGGTCCCTGATCGTCTGGTTCGTCTACGCCGCCTTTCTGCATGCCCGCTTCACCAAGGGCTGGGTGGGCCGCCGGGCGGCCTGGCTGTCGATCATCGGCTTTGCCGCTACCATCTTCTGTTACCTGGGGGTGAATCTGTTCTTGTCAGGTTTACACAGTTACGGAGGGCTGTAAGCCATGCAACGACTGCTCATACTGCTACTATTCGCTTCGCTGACGCTGATGGCAGGCTGCACAAACGGCTCCCACAAGCAGCTGGAGCCCCAGGGCAGCGCGGTACAGATCCCGCTGGCCGAGCTGCAGCCGATGCAGGCCGGCTTCTACAAGGTCAACCTGCCTAACGGCGAGGTGCGCTTCTTCGCCGTCAAAGGCAACGACGGCCGTGTGCGCACCGCCCTGGATGCCTGCGACGTCTGCTACAAAGAGCGCAAGGGCTATCAGCAGCAGGGCGACGTGATGCTCTGCCGCAACTGCAACCTGATCTTCCCGATCGACCGGATCGGTCCTTCCTCGGTGGGCGGCTGCAACCCCCACTTCCTGCCGTCTCGGATCGAGGGTGACCGCTTGGTGATCGACGTGGAGCAGTTGCAGAACGGAACACGGTACTTCCCATGAAACCTTACCATATTGCACTGAAGAACCTGCTGCGCCGGCCAGCCCGGATGTTCTTCCTGACCGTGGCCCTGGCCGTGGGATTGGCTGCGGTGGTGGCACTGGTAACCCTGGCCAACTCCATGACCGCCGACATCGAACACACCATGGACCAGTTCGGCGCCAACATCCTGATCACCCCCAAGAGTAACGACCTGGCCCTCTCCTATGGCGGCATCAGCCTGGGCAGAGTCGCCTTCGACCAGCGTGAGTTGGACCCCTCGGTGCTGGAGCGGATCCGCACCATCAAAAACCGGCAGAACATCGCCGTGGTGGCCCCCAAGGTGCTGGGGACGGTGACGCTCAAGGGACGTGAGCTGCTGCTGGTGGGGGTGGACTTTACCGCGGAACTACGGCTGAAGCCCTGGTGGCGCTTAAACGGCACTGAGCCCGTCGGTGAACAGGACGCCCTGCTGGGTAACGCTGCCGCCCTGGCCCTGGGGGTCAAGCCTGGCGAGCAGCTACAGGTCGGCAACCGGACCTTTACCATAACCGCCACCCTGCAGGAGACCGGTTCCCAGGACGACGGCCTGCTGTTCGTGCCGTTGGCCGCTGCCCAGGCCATCACCGGCAAGCAGGGCCAGATCACCCTGATCGAGGTGGCGGCGCTCTGCACCGGCTGCCCGATCGGCGAGATGGTGGAACAGATCAGCGGCGTGCTGCCGGACGCCAAGGTCAGCGCCATCAAGCAGGTGGTGGAGGGCAGACTGCAGACCATCGGCCAGCTGAAGCGTTTCTCGCTGGGCATGGGTGGCGTAATCGCCCTGATCTCCCTGGCGCTGGTCTTTGTGACCATGATGGGCAGCGTCAACGAACGGAAGGTGGAGATCGGCATCTTCCGGGCCATCGGCTACCGCACCGGCCATGTGATGGGGATTATCCTGCTGGAGGCTGGCCTGGTAGGGCTGGCGGCCGGCTTGATCGGCTACGGCCTGGGTATCGGCACGGCCGCCGTGACGCTACCGCTTATGGCCAGCTCCGACCACCCGCACCTGCTGGTGCAGTGGCAGGTGGCCCTGCCGGCGGTACTGTCGGTGGCGCTGGTCAGCCTGCTGGCGGCCTGGTATCCGGCACGCAGGGCGGGGAAGATGGACCCGGCCGATGCGCTCCGCAGCCTGTAGCAACCTGATTGATCAGCGATGGCGCAAGGCGCCTCGAGTGAATGGGAGCGCTTCGTTGCTACGCTTGGCGACATGCAGTGCAAGCGTCGCTGCTGTTTGAGCCCGCAGGGCGAGTTCAGCGACGATAACGGAATAAGCCTAGCGCAGCAGAAGCGCGACTTCTGAACGGAAGGCGCCTCGCGCCGCCGATATAAGGAACCAACACTATGATTACCGTAACCAATCTGACGAAAAGCTACCCCTCCGGCGAGGGTGAAGTACGGGCGCTGCGCGGGATCGACCTGACCGTGGCAACCGGCGAATTCGTCTGCATCATGGGGCAGTCCGGCTCGGGCAAGAGCACCCTTTTGACCATCCTGGGCGGTATGTGCCACCCCAGTAGCGGCACGGTGGCGGTGAACGGCACGCCCCTCTACGACCTGAACGACAACGGCCTGGCCGATTTCCGGGCCCGCACCTTCGGCTTTGTGTTCCAGTCGTTCCACCTGGTGCCGTACCTGACCGCCCTGGAAAATGTGATGCTACCGCTGGCTCCTTTAAAAATGGCAGCTACGGAAAAACGGCGCATGGCGGTAGAGGCGCTGGCACGGGTGGGGTTGGCGGGTAAAGAGGGACGCCTGCCGAACAAGCTGTCCGGCGGCGAGCAGGAGCGGGTAGCCATCGCCCGGGCGGTGGTCAACCGGCCAACGATCCTGTTTGCCGACGAACCGACCGGCAACCTGGACAGTGCCACCAGCGACCAGGTGATGGCGTTGTTTGCCGAGCTGCACCGGGCCGGACAGACCATCGTAATGGTCACCCACAACCCGGACAACGGACGCTACGCCCAGCGCACTATCCGGCTCAAGGACGGCCTGGCGGTCAGCTAGACGGGCAGCTACAGGAGCAGGAGAGGCCCTTGGCTTTGTCAAAGGCCTCCCGCCCTTCCTTGAAGGAGAGCCAGGCGATCAGCAGGGCGCCGATGGCATCCAGGCTGCCGATGCCAGTCAGACGGTAGCCGAGGCTCGAGGCCAACAGCACCAAGGAGAGGTGCAGACAGGCCCGGGAACAGGCCGCATCGGCCAGGATGGCCGGTGAATTGAGGGTCGTGCCCACCTTGACCTTGTAGTGGATCAACAGCCACATGAAGGAGATCGAGACCAGCGCGATCACGATCCCCCACAGGGTGGTCTCGGGTCGATGCTGCTGATACAGGTTGAGACCGGCGGTGACCACCAGGCCAAGGGTCAGCAGGTAAAAAGCGCTGCCGGTGATCCGCAGGGCGCGCTGCTCGAACTCGTCGCGGGTCTCGCCGCCGTTGGCACGGATCCGGCGCAACATATGCCAGACCCCTACGGCCGAGATCACTTCGATAAAGGAATCGACGCCAAAACCGAACAGGGCTAGGGTCTCGTCGTTGATCCCCATCCCGACCGAGACCAGGCCTTCCAGCAGGTTGTAAAAAATGGTGAACAGTGCCAGGGCATTGGCGTAGCGGTGCAACTGATGCTGGGTATACTGGTGCATGATGGACGCGTAGCTCCTTGTCGCTGCAAACTGGTGGACTGGCTGGGGCACAAACCGTCAGTTACTCAAGACGAACCGTCCCTGCTTGTCAAGTTTTTTGCTTTACTTTATCAGTCAACAACCCTAAGGTTTCTCAATGCTACGCATGGTTACCACCCTGATACTGCTGATCAGCCTGCTGACCGGCAGCCTGCACGCCGGGCATGATCCGGCAAGCAGTGATGCGTGCCACGGCGATGGCTGCTCGCAGACCGCAGCCTGCGCTACGCCTGACCACCCCTGCCATGATCAGGGCACCAGCCATGACGATCACTGCTGCGGCTCACACGGGCACCAGCAGGCGATCAGCGTACACACCGTCTCTTTTTCTCCGCCTGTGCACGAAAAGCAGTTCACCGCGATTGTCCCCCATCTGGTCCCGCAGGATTTTTCGCGCATCCCGTTCATCCCCCCCCGAACCACAGCCTAAGCCTGACGCACCACTGCCGCACTGATTCATCACCTTACCGAGGAGTCTGTCCATGCGCATTATCCGTTATGCGCCGACACTCGCCCTGTGTGCCTGCCTAGCCACCGTTCCCGTCCTTAGCCGGGCAGCGGAATCCGCGCTGACTGCCGATATGGCGGTTGCACAGGCATGGGCGCACAGCCCCGAGTTGTCGGCCGATAAAGAAGAGATCACCGGGCTTGAACAGGCAGCTGAGCACCTGCCCCTATTGGCCAATCCGGTACTGGAGCTGGAAGGGGCCACCGGCAGCCTGACCGGCAGTCCCGACGAGCGCAGCGTCGGTATCGCGCTCAACCAGGAACTGCCACTGGCCGCCATTGTCAGCCGACGCAAGGCCGTTGCCCGCGCCGAGGCCGAGGCGGCTCGCCTGCAGCTCGAAGCCCGCAAACGCAGCCTGGCCGACCAGGTTCGCCGGGCCTGGGGCGCGGCTGTCCTGGCCAGCCACCGCCTTGAACTGCTCCGCAGCCAGACCATGCTGGCCGAGACATTACTGGTCATTGCCCGGGAACGTTTCGCCGCCGGCGATCTGCCTGAGTTCGAGGTACAGCTGGCCGACCTGGACCGGCAGCGACAACTGCTGCGACAGGCCGAACAACAGGCCGAGCTGATCCGTGCCCAGCGACAGCTGGCCCTGCTGATGGGGCTGGCCGACGGCCAACCCCTGCCGCCCCTGGCCCCGCTGGCCATGCCGCAACAACCGTTGCCGTCCGATGAGCACCTACTGAGCGATGGCCTCGCACACCACCCTGACCTGGCACTCAGGCGTCAAGAGCAGCAGCGTGACGAAGCAGCCCTGGCCCTGGTCCGGGCCGAGGCGATTCCAAGCCTGACGGTGGGCCTTGCCTACCGTAACGAACGGTCCTCCCAGAACAGCTACCAGCTGAACGGAGGCCTGCTGACCCCCGGCACGGAACGAACCACGGACCATATCCTCGGCCTGAAGCTCTCGATCCCATTACCGCTGTTTTCCCGCAACCAGGCCGAGATCTCCAAGGTACACGGACTGGCCAACGCCAGCCGCCATCGCGTCGAGTCCGCCCGGCGTGCCGCCGCTGCAGAGCTGCGGGACCTGCTGGCACACTACCGGCTGGCATTGACAGCCCTGGAGCTGCACCGCACCACCCTGGGGCCGGTGGGCCGGGAAAACCTGCAGATTCAGCAGGAGGCCTTCAAGCAGGGCGAAGTAGGTATGCAGACCGTGCTGGATGAGAAGCGGCGCTTTACCGAACAACAGGAGGCGGAATTAAACGCCATAAAAACGGCCTACGACAGCTACAGCCGTCTGCAAAGCCTACTTGACACCCATACAACAGAACGAGGCAAACCATGAAGATACGCATCTCTGGGCTACTGTTGGCACTGCTGCTGGCAGTAGCCAGCGGCTGCTCCACCAAGCAGCACGAGCAAGACCATACCGATGAAGCGGCTGTACAGGTTACGGCCTGGAGCGAAAAAAGCGAGCTGTTTATGGAGTATGAGCCGCTTAAGCCAGGCAAAAAGGGGAGTTTTTTGATTCACCTGACCCGCACTGCCGACGGCAAACCGGTAGCCGAGGGGTCGCTCAAGCTGGTCCTGAAGCCGGCAGCGGGTCAGCCGCTAACCGTTACGGCCCCTGCCCCGATCCGGCCGGGTGTCTATCAGGTTGAACTAACCGCCCCGGCGGCAGGCCACTACACCCTGGAACTGCTGCCGCAAGGAAAAGGATTCACCGACCGGATCGAACTGTCCGGCATCCGGGTTGGAACCGCTCCGCCGGCCGCACCGCCAGACAAAAAGGAAACCGGCCAGAAGAGCGACGGGCATGCCGAACATGATGACCACGAAGGCCATGACCACGGGGCAGAACCGCATGGCGATGGGCACGATGAAAATCCGGTGGTAGCTGGCGATGGCGGCGGCACCATCGCCCTGCTGAAAGAACAGCAGTGGGCCCTCGACATCCTGATCAAGCACCCTGAACGCAGGCGACTGAGCGGGCAGATCACCGCCAGCGGCGAGCTGATCGCAGCCAGTGACGCCGAGGCCACCGTGGCGGCACCGCTGTCCGGCATTGTCTCCGTATCCAGACCGTTGCCCTACCTGGGCAAGCGGGTGGCCAAAGGTGAGCTGATCGCCCTGATCGAACCGCCGATCCGTCCCGACGGCGGTGCCGGCCAGTTCTCGGCCGCCCTGGCCGAGGCGCGCAGCCGGACTACTCTGGCCCGTCAGGAACATGAGCGGGCCCAACGCCTGTACGAGGCCAAGATCGCCCCCCGCAAGCGGGTGGAGGAGGCTGTCGCCGCACTGGACAGCGCACGGGCTGCGTTGGCGCCGTTGGAGAAATCGGCGCTCGCGCTGGGCGGTGACGGCGGCGGCCGGCTTACGGTACGCGCCCCGCTCAGCGGCACTGTGGTGGAGGTCTTCTCCGGCACCGGCCGGGGGATCGAGGCCGGCCAGCCGATGGTGCGGATTGTCAATACCGGCACGCTCTGGCTGAAAGCAAACCTGCCGGCCCTCGAGGCCGGCAAGCTACCGCGCCAGCCTACAGCCCAGTTTACCGTTACCGGCCAGCAGGGCAGCTTTAGAGCCGGGCGGCTGATCTCAGTTGGGGATATGCTCGACCCCCAGAGCCGTACCTTAGCCGTACTCTTCAGTGTGCCCAACCGGGATGCCCGGCTGAAGGTGGGTATGTTCGCCACGGTGTCAGTGGCAACCGGCGAAGCACAGGAAGGACTGGTGCTGCCGGCCGAGGCACTGGCCGAGGACGAAGGCCGCTTCTTCGTGTTCGTGCAGACCTCGGGCGAGCGGTTTACCCGGCGCGAGGTACAGATCGGCCAGAAGCAGGGCGGCCTGGTGCAGATACTGAAAGGGCTTGACGACCACGAACGGGTGGTGGTGCAGGGCGCCTACTACGTCAAACAGGCCACCACAACCGCCACCAAGGAGGACCCCCATGCCGGACATGCCCACTAGCACTACTCTGCTGGACCGCCTGATCCGGCGCAGTCTGGAAAACCGGCTGGTTGTGGTCATCGCCATGGGTCTGGTGCTGCTGATCGGCACCTTCACGGCTGTCCGGATGCCGGTGGATGTGCTGCCGGACCTGACCGCCCCCACCGTGACCATCCTGACCGAGGCCAAAGGGATGGCCCCGGAGGAGGTGGAGGCGCTAATCACCTATCCGATCGAGAGCAATTTAAACGGTGCCACCGGTGTGCGGCGGGTCCGTTCGGTCTCCATTCCCGGCCTCTCCACCGTCTGGGTGGAGTTCACCTGGGGCACCGACATCTACCGCGCCCGCCAAGTGGTCAATGAAAAACTGCAACTGGTGGCGGGCAGCCTGCCGCCCAAGACCGTGCCGGCCCTGGCGCCGATCTCCTCCATCATGGGGGAGATCATGTATATCGCCGTGGCCAGCGACAGCCACAGCCTGCTGGAGGTGAAGGAGCAGGCCGAGTTCGTGGTCAAGAAACGGCTGATGGCAACCTCCGGCGTGGCCCAGGTGGTGACGGTGGGGGGCGAGACCAAGCAATACCAGGTGGAGATCGACCCGCTGCGGCTGCAGGCCTATGGGGTCAGCGTCAGCCAGGTGACCGATGCGCTCAAAGGCAGCAACGAGAACTTTGCGGCCGGGGTGATCAAACAGCAGGACCATGACTATCTGCTGCGCGGCGTGGGACGAGTCCGTTCGGCCGCCGACCTGGAACAGGTGGTGGTGCAGTCGCGGGACGGCCTGCCGGTGCTGGTGCGCGATCTGGCCACCGTCACCATCGGGCCGGCCTTCCGGGTGGGTGATGCCTCGGCCAACGGCAAACCGGCCGTGGTGATCTCGCTGCAGAAGCACCCCGATGCCAACACCCTGGAGCTGACCAGGCGGATCAGTCAGCAACTGAAGGAGATCCAGCGCAGCCTGCCCCAAGGGATGCGGATCGAGGGCGATCTGTTCCAGCAGGCCGACTTCATCAAGCGGGCGATCGCCAACATCAAGCGGGTGCTGGTGGAGGGGGCCTTGCTGGTGGTGGTGATCCTGTTCCTGTTCCTGGGTAATCTGCGCACCACCCTGATCTCGCTGGTGGCGATGCCGGTCTCGCTCTTGTCTGCCATCTTCGCCCTCAAACTGTTCGACAGCTCGATCAACACCATGACCCTGGGCGGCATGGCCATCGCCATCGGGGTGATCGTGGACGACGCCATCATCGACGTGGAGAACGTCTACCGCCGGTTGCAGGAAAACAATGCCTTGCCTGAAGCAAAACGCAGGCCAGCCCGCGAGGTGATCTTTGAGGCATCCCGCGAGATCCGCTCCTCCATCGTCAATGCCACCCTGATCATTCTGGTGGTGTTCCTGCCGCTATTCTTTCTGTCCGGCGTGGAGGGACGACTGCTACAGCCGCTGGGGATCTCCTACATGGTGGCCATCGGCGCCTCGCTGCTGGTGGCCCTGACCGTCACCCCGGCGCTCTGTTCCTATCTGCTGCCCAAGGCGCGCTGCATAGCCGACCATGGTGACAGCAGGACCATGCAGTGGCTGCTGGCCCGCTACCGGCCACTACTGGCGCAGATGCTGGCCCACCCGCGCCGGGTGCTGGCAGGGGCTGCGCTGGCCTTTGTACTGGCCCTGGGGCTGCTTGGCCTGACCGGCCGCTCGTTTCTGCCAGCCTTTAACGAAGGGGCCCTGACCGTCATGCTGGTGACCGGCCCCGGCACCAGCCTGGAGAAGTCGTCCGAGGTGGCGCTGAAGATAGAAAAACTGATGCTGACCCATCCGGCGGTGAAAACCACCTCACGCCGCACCGGACGGGGCGAACAGGACGAACACGGCAAGTTTCCCAACGCCAGCGAGATCGAGGTCAGCCTTGATCTGGACGGACGGCGAATGGCGCAGGTGATGGACGAGCTGCGCCATCTGACGGCGGTGGTGCCCGGGGTAACGATCACCTTCGGCCAGCCGATCGGCCATCGCATCGACCATATGCTCTCCGGCACCATGGCCAATCTGGCCATCAAGGTCTACGGCGCCGAGCTTTCCCGTTTGAAACAGGTGGCTGAGCAGATCAAGGCCGAGATCGTCGAGGTGCCAGGCCTGGCCGACCTTTCGGTGGATCAGCAGGCCGACATCCCCCAACTGCGGATCCTGCCGCGTCGGGACGAACTGTCACGCTACGGCCTGAACATCGCCGATGTGGCGGCAGGGGTGGAGGTGGCCACCAGCGGGATGGTGGTCTCACGCACCCTGGAAGGCGACCGCGGCTTTGACATCGTGGCCCGCTTCCCGGCCACGGCCCGACAGGATGGCGACGCCGTCGGCCAGATTCTGCTGGATACGCCATCCGGTCAGAAGGTGCCGCTGGCGGCGGTGGCTGAGCTGATCTCGGCCAAGGGCCCCACCAGCATCAGCCGCGAGAATGTGCAGCGCAAGGTGGTGGTGCAGGCCAACGTGGCCGGTCGCGACCTGCGGGCAGTCTATCAGGATGTGCGCAGCCGGATCGACGGACTCAAGCTGCCGCCCGGCTATTTTGTGGAGTATGGCGGCCAGTTCGAGAGCGAGGCCAGTGCCACCCGCACCATCGGCCTGTTGAGCCTGGTTTCGGTCAGCCTGATCCTGCTGATCCTGTACCTGGAGTTCCGCTCATTCAGGCCGGCCCTGCTGGTGATGGTCAACCTGCCGCTGGCCTTCATCGGCGGCATCGTGGCGGTGGTGCTGAGCGACCGGACCATCAGTGTGGCCTCGCTGGTGGGCTTCATCACCCTGTTCGGCATCGCCACCCGTAATGGCATCCTGCTGGTCTCCCACTACCGCTACCTGATGGAGACCGAAGGATTGGCGCTGCGCGAGGCGGTGATAAAAGGCTCGCTGGAACGGCTGCGGCCGGTGGTAATGACCGCCCTGGCGGCCGGCCTGGCCTTGGTGCCGTTTGCCGTGGCAGCACACAAACCGGGCAACGAGATCCTCTCGCCCCTGGCGGTGGTGATCCTGGGTGGACTGGTCAGCGCCACCATCCTCAACATGCTGGTGCTGCCGACACTGTATCTGCGCTACGGGGAGAGACCTGCAGGGGCTGCTGGGGAACGGTGAGTAAAACAGAGCCGGGGCACCGTGTGCCCCGGCTCTTCAGCACAGCAATTTGTTGAAATCGGGCATCAGCCGGATGGTGAGCGGCGTGCTGCCGAAGCTGTCGCCATCCAGCTGCACCGGCTTGGCCCCCGTAATGGTTAACGAACCTTCCCGCAGCTGCCAGCCAGCCGAGGCCGGGGCACGGCCGGCCAGCACCAGCGGCAGGGCGGCCCGGAAAAAGCTACGCCGGGTGGGAAACTGAAACGGCAGCACCTCCAGCTGTGGCGTGAAGATCTCCGCCCCTGGGGCCAGCCGATAGGGGCCGCCATAATGGCAGGCGTTGCTGATAATCACTGCATGACAGCGCTCACTGCGCTGGCCGTCGCTGATGGTGATCAGGCTGCGATCCCAATCCCGCAGTTGTCGCAAACCGGCAAACAGATAGGCCAGCTTGCCCAGCCGGGCCTTTTCAGCCGGCCGCACCCCGGCCACCGCCGCCGCATCCAGACCGATGCCGGCCATCAACAAAAAACGTCTGGTCCCCTCAGCCGAAGTTGCCTCACCGACGGTAAACGGCCGCAAACGCCCGTGTGCGATCCGCTGCAGCGCAGCCTCAATCGAACGGATGCCCAGTTCCCAGGCCAGCACGTTGGCGGTGCCAAGCGGTATCACCCCTAACGTTGCGCCTTTAGGCGTCATGCCGTTAATGACGGTGTTGATGGTGCCGTCGCCCCCCACCGCGATGATCAGCGGCGGCCGTGCGGGATCGCACAGGGCGCGCACCGCCCCGATCGCCGCGGCTTCGCTCCCCGGCAACAGCGGCTGCGGATCCATGCCGGCCCTGCGCAGGCCGGCCAGAATCCGCTCGGCACGGGCCGGAGAATAGCTGCCTGAGGCGGGATTAAAGACAACGTGGGCGATCTGCAGCATACCGTTCTCCTTTGTAGACCGCACCATAGTGGTGCCGCTTCGCCCCTGTCAAGCCAGATAGCTTTTGCTTGTGCTCAGACCGCAGCGGTGTATAGTTTTGAGCCGCAACCAACTGAACAGGGACCAAGCGATGCGTATTCTGATTGTGGAAGACGAGATCAAGGCTGCCAGCTACCTCAAAAAGGGGCTCAGCGAGCACGGCTTCAGCGTCGATATCGCCACCAGCTGCGAAGACGGCCTGCACCTGGCCCGCAGCGAAGGCTATGACCTGATCGTGCTGGACGTGATGCTGCCCGATCGCCAGGGCTGGAGTGTGGTACAGGAACTGCGGGCCGAGGGGTACGACCTGCCGATACTGTTCCTCTCGGCCCGCGATGCGGTCCACGACCGGGTCTATGGCCTCGAACTGGGGGCCGATGACTACCTGGTCAAGCCGTTCGCCTTTTCAGAACTGCTGGCCCGTATCAGAACCCTGCTGCGCCGCCAGCCGCAACGCCAGACCGACCAACTGCAGGTCAACGACCTGGAACTGGACCTGCTGCGCCACAGGGCCCGCCGCGGTGGCCTGACCCTCGACCTGACCGCCAAGGAGTTCCAGTTGCTGGCGCTTTTGCTGCGCCGCAGCGGTGAGGTGCTCAGTCGGACCTTTATCTCGGAGCAGGTCTGGGGGATCAACTTCGACAGCGACACCAACATCGTTGATGTGGCCATCCGCCGGCTGCGCAAGAAGGTGGACGACCCGTTCCCCACCAAACTGATCCATACCATTCGCGGGGTGGGCTATGTGCTCGAAGAACGCCACTGACTCCTCCAGCTCCATCGCCACCCGCCTGACGGTACTGTACACGGTCAGCATGCTGGCCATCCTGGCCAGTGTGATCGGCTTCCTGCTGCACACCGTGGTGAAAGACCTGGAGTTTGAAGACAACGACTTCCTGATTGAACGGATCAGCAGCATCCGCTCCGTAATCAACCGCTATCCGCAGGACCTCGAGCACCTCAAAGAACATCTGCTGCCACGGGATGCCAACCGGCATGTCCGCTATCAGGTACGCCTTCAGGATGCATCCGGCAGCACCGTCCTGGAATCCCCCGCCATGGCTTCGCTGCCGCCACTGCTGTTTCCGCCGCCCATAATCAGCAGCGAACCGATCGGGAGAGCAAAAAAACACAAAACCAGCGACGGGCAGTACTATCTGCTGAACGCGGCCTGGGCCGCCGCAGGAGACGACCCACAGTTTCGCTTGCTGCAGGTAGCCTTGGACGTGACCGAAGAAGAGGCCTTGATGGCCAACTACCGCCTGAAGATGGGTAGCGCCCTCTTGGCGGGACTCTGCCTGGCCGGCGGCCTGGCCTTTATCATCAGCCGCAGAGAGTTGCGGCCGCTGCGCGAGATGGCCGCCCAAATCGGAACCATCACCGCCAGCGACCTGCACCAACGGGTCGGCAACCGGCGCTGGCCAAAGGAATTCGCCCCGCTGACCGGCGCACTGGACACCATGCTCGGGCAACTGGAACAATCCTTCGAGCGGCTGAGCGCCTTTTCGGCCAACCTGGCCCACGAACTGCGCACGCCGCTCAACAATCTGCGGGTGGAATCGGAAGTGGCCCTGTCCCGACCCCGCACGGCAACGGAATACCGCCAGACCATCGAATCCAGCATCGAGGAGTATGAGCGACTCTCCCGCATGATCGGCGACATCCTGTTCCTGGCCCGGCCGGAACAAGGGGTCGAACGGCACAACCTGGATGCGCGGACCGAACTGGATCGCCTGGCCGACTACTACCGCACCCTGGCAGAAGAACGTGACATCGCCCTGAGCGTTGACGGCAACGGCAGCATCTCTGCCGACCCGCGCCTGTTCCAGCGTGCTGTCGGCAACCTGCTGGCCAATGCCCTGCACTATACCCCCAGCGGCGGAGCGGTGGCCGTCAGCATCCAGTCCGGTACTGCAGGTGAGGCGGCCATTGTTGTCAAGGACAACGGCAACGGCATCCCCAGTGACGAACTACCGCTGGTGTTCGACCGTTTCTACCGCAGCGCCCAGGCACGGCAGCTGCATCGCGATGGCAGCGGCCTCGGCCTGGCCATTGTCCGCTCGATCATGGAGCTGCACGCTGGCAGCGTTACCTTGGCAAGCCAGCCAGGCCTCGGCACCACCGTCACGCTGCACTTCCCTCCATCCTAGTCCCCTCCTTGGGCCGGATGACAAAATTGTCATCCGGCTGTCATGCTTCGGCAAGGCACTCCTGGGCATCATGGTTACTGTCGCACCATGATCTCCCCAAGGAGCCGCTGTATGCCTAATCGCCGTCTGGGACTGATACCACTGGTTTCGCTCACCTTTTTACTGGTCATGTTCGCCATCCGCCTGCTGCTGTGGGCCATGACCCCGCCTGAGGCGGCCTTAAGCCTGTCGCTGCTGTTCAAGGCCGCGGCCACCGGCCTGCTCTTCGACCTGGCCACCTTAAGCTACGCCCTATTGCCAGTGGCCCTGTACCTGCTGCTGACGCCGCGTCGGCTGGTGGAGGCCCGGTGGCATGACTGGCTGGTACGCTGCCTGTTTTTCGTTTTTGCTGCCGTGCTGTTGTTTGACGCTGCCGCCGAATATTTCTTCTTCGACGAGTTCGGCACCCGCTTCAACTTTATCGCCGTCGACTACCTGATCTACACCACCGAGGTGATCGGCAACATCCGCGAATCCTATCCCCTGACCCCGATCTTCACCGCCATCGGTAGCGGAGCGCTGCTGGCCACCTGGCTGCTGCGTCAACGGCTGCAGCAGGCCGCCAGCGTCACCTTCGGCGGCCGCTTCCGTCTAACCGGCGCCCTGCTTTTGCTGCCGGCCCTGGTGGCACTGGTCGGTGTCAATGTTGCCCAAAGCTCCATATCCGCCAACAACTACGCTAATGAGCTGGCCGGCAACGGCATCTACAACCTGGTGGCGGCCTTCCGCAATAACGAGCTGAGCTTTTCCCGCTTTTACCGCACCGCACCGCAAGGACAGGTGCTGGCAAACCTGCGCACGCTGGTGGCCGAGCGCAACAACCGTTTTGTGGCCCCGGACAGCCAGCGTTTCACCCGCCAGATCACCGCCGAAGGGCCGCAGCGTCGCTTAAACCTGATCGTGGTGGTGGAGGAGAGCTTAAGCGCCAGCTACCTTGGCAGCTACGGCAACCAAGAGGGCCTGACCCCCAACCTGGACCGACTGGCCGCCCAGTCGCTACGCTTCACCAACCTGTACGCCACTGGCACCCGTACCGTACGGGGCCTGGAGGCGCTGACCCTCTCCATGCCGCCCCTGCCCGGCACCTCGATCGTCAAACGCCCCAACAACGGCGGTTTCCGTTCCTGGGGCGAGATCATGGCTGCCAAGGGCTATGACAACAAGTACATCTATGCCGGCTACGGCTATTTCGACAACATGAACGCCTTCTTCAGCGCTAACGGCTTTAAGGTGGTGGACCGGGCCGACTTTGCCAAGCATGAGATCAGCTTTGCCAATGTCTGGGGGGTCAGCGACGAAGACCTGTTCCGCAAGGTGATCCGTGAGGCCGACGCCTCCCACGCCGCTGGCAAGCCGTTCTTCTCGATGGTCATGACCACCTCCAACCATCGCCCCTACACCTATCCCTCCGGACGGATCGACATCCCCAGCAAGACCGGCCGCAAGGGGGGCGTGAAGTATGCCGACTACGCCATTGGCCGCTTCCTGGCCGAGGCCCGTCAGGAAGCCTGGTTCAAGGACACCCTGTTTGTCTTTGTGGCCGACCACTGCGCATCCAGCGCCGGCAAGACCGGCATCCCGGTCAAAAAATACGAGATACCACTGCTGGTCTATGCCCCGCAGCATATCAGGCCGGGCATTGTGGACCGCCTGATGAGCCAGATCGACGTGGCCCCCACCATCCTGGGTCTGCTGAACCAGAGTTACGACAGCGACTTTCTGGGGCGCGACATCCTCAAGGCCGACCAGGCCGCACCGCGGGCCTTCGTCTCCACCTACCAGAAACTGGGCTACCTGACCAACGACCGGCTGCTGGTGCTTGAACCGCAACAACAGGTCCGCCAGTACCGGCTGGACCGTACAAGCGGCGAGACTGCAGCGGTTGCCGTTGATCAAGGATTGCTGAACGAGATGCTGGCCTACTACCAGGGGGCCGATTACCTCTATCAGCACCGGCTGAACCGTATCCGCTAGGTCGCTACCAACGCAAAAGCGGTGGCTGGCAAACTGCCAACCACCGCTTTTTTTAAAAACCAGCGAAACCTACTCCCCGAACACCTCGGCCGAGAAGATGTAGAGTTCGCATTCCTTCTGCCAGGCGTTTTCAGGGAGCCCCGCCTTGAGACAGGTGTGCCGCAGGAAGGTCTCCCGATCCCAGCCGTATTCGGTGGCCACCTGGGGCAGCAGCACACCATGGGCGGTCCCCTTGATCAGGTAGATGCCGTGGGTGCCGACCTTGATCTCTTCCACCGACTGGATCTGGCGCAATGGGGAGAGTACGGATATTTCAAGTTGAAAGTCTACCAGGTCGGCCGGCTTCATCGGGTAAAAACGCGGGTCGCGGGTGGCGGCTGAAACAGCCATCTCCTGCACGGTCTGCCAGAGCGGGCGGGTGGCGACAAAGCTACCGATACAGCCCCGCAACTGCCCCTGCTGTTTGATGGTCACAAAACAGCCCGACTGGCTCTCCAGCGCCTTGCTTGGCCTGGCCACTTCCGGTAGCGGCTGACCATTGACCCGGGCTACGATGGTGGCCCGCGCCAGGGCCAACAGTGCAGACTTTTCCTTGGCGGTCATGGCTAAATTCCTCCTTGGACGGACGCCGATAGGTCCGTGATCCGAAAGCGGCTAGGCGTAATTTTTGCGTCGGAACAGCCCGGTACTGATGCTGACTACCCGGTCCAGGAACAGCATGCCGTCCAGGTGGTCCATCTCGTGCTGGATCGCCACCGCCTCGAAGCCGCTGGCCGCAACCTCACGCTGCTCACCACTCTCACCATCCAGAAATCGGACCGTGATCTCGGTGGCCCGCTCCACGTCGCCGGTATAGTCCGGCACGCTCATGCAGCCCTCCCGCATCACCGCTGCGCCGCTGCGGGTGATAATCTCCGGGTTGACCATGCAGAGCAGGCCGTGGTGGTTATCCTTGCCGTGGCGGTTCTTGGAGACATCCACCACGCAGACCCGTAAACCCGCGCCGATCTGGGGCGCTGCCACCCCCACCGAACCGGGGCCGGCCCGCATGGTGTCGATCAGATCCTGGATCAGGGCCTTGATCTCGACATCCAGACGAGGGACCGGATGGGCCATCTTCTTGAGCAACGGGTGTGGGTATTTCAGGATCGGCTGCACCGCCATCTACAACTCCACCGGGGTCACGATCCGGATGCCGATCTCCACCTGCAGTTCGGCCCGCAGGCTGGCCAGCAGCTGTTCCACATCCTCCGGCACGACCCCCTCAGGCAGGGTGGCCTCCAACAGCATCACGTAGACCGGCTGTTCGTCGCTGCCCACCAGTTTGGTGTTCAGGTCGAGAATGTTGATCTGGCGAGCCGCCAGGGCGTTGGTGACCCGATACACAATGCCCGGCTGATCAGCGCCGTAGACCGTGATCTGACAGATCTCACCCAGCGGTTCGCGACGCTGTTCTTCGCCTGACTGCAGGTGGCGGATCGAGAGGGTCATCCCCAGCCGGTCGCAGGCCGGCTTCAGTTCCTCGGCCAGCTGGGTCTTGGTGAACGGCTTGGGGTGGGAGATGATCAGGATCATGGCGAATTCGCTGGCCAGCATGGCACAGCTGGAATCGGCGATATTGCAGCCCAGACGATAGAGGGATTCGCTGATGCCGGCCACGATGCCGGGACGGTCAGGGCCGACAACGGAAACGGCGTAATAGCTGCGTTCATTGCTGGGGGTCATGGCGGGCTCCCTGTGATGGTGGTTGATGAGCACTGAGGTACCACTACTAGCCCCTGTTCTGCAACGGTTTTTGGTCTTGGCGTTGACAAAGCGGGGCCTGGCTCTTTAGAGTGGCTGACATCATGAACAAGCACGAGCTCAGACAACGCCTGACCGCCATTCTGGCCCTGGACAGCCACCCGGCCCATATTGCGGCTGGCTTTGCCGTGGGAGTCTTCATCAGTCTCACCCCCTTTTTCGGTATCCACACGCCCCTGGCCATCGCAGCGGCCTTCCTGTTCCGGCTCAACAAGCTGACCACCATCACCGGGGCCTGGGTCAACACCCCCCTGACGGTGGTGCCGATGCTGGTGGCCAGTTACAAGCTGGGTGAATGGCTGCTGGGCAACCAGCCCCAGCCGTTCAGCGTCGCCAGCCTGGACTGGAGCGCCATCAAACCCTATGCCACGGCGATCCTGCTGGGCAGCTCGGTAATCGGCCTGCTGGCGGCGGTGGCCGGCTATTTCCTCTGCTACTGGCTGGTGGTCCGTTTCCGGCGTAAGGACCCCGGCCTTGCCGAACTGACCCGCGAATCGGAGCTGACCGGTCAGGATCTGGAACAGGCCCTGGAGCAAACCGACAAGGGACAGCCATGACCCGGGAACGGGTGATCGAGAAGGTACGCAAACTGCTGGCCCTGTCCAACAGCAGCAACCAGCACGAGGCGGCCCTGGCTGCCGCCCATGCCCAACGGTTGCTGGCTGAGCACAATCTGGCCATGTCCGAGCTGGAGGTACGCGAGGAGGGGGCCGGCGAGGTGGCAATCGAGGTGGCCAAAACCGTGCCCAAGTGGCTCTCGGCACTGTTTGCCACGGTGGCCAACGGCTTCGACTGCTTTCCGATCGTCACCACCACCGCACGCTGCAGCCGCCTGCGGTTCATCGGCGTGGGGGAAGACCCGGCCGTGGCCTGCTGTACGCTGCAGTACCTGATGCAGGAGCTGCGGCGGCTGGCCAGCGCCTATCTGCGCGCCAGCGAGGAGACCCAGGGCCGGCTGTCGGCCGCTGACCGCCAGCGGGTCCGCAGCTCGTACCTGCTGGGGGGTGCGCAGGGGGTGCGTCAGGCCCTGGCTGCCCAAAAGGCCCAGACCCCCACCACTAGCACCGCCCTGGTGCCGGTCAAGGATGCCCTGATCAAACAGTACCGCGAGCAGCAGATCGGAGCCATCAGGGTGCAGCGCAGCCGCCGTTCCACCGTGCTGTCGGCGGCCTTCCAGCAGGGCAGGAGCGACGGCGCCGCCTTGCAGCTACGGCCTGAGACGGCACCAGAATCTGAACCGCTCCTGCCCGGCCTTAGCAGCCGCTGATCCACAACTAAAACGCCCCCTGCCGGTAACCGGCAGGGGGCGTTTCTCTGTCATCTATCTGCAGCTGCGTATGCCGGTTTCAGATCAAGGATGGTACCAAGGCGGCGAGGAGCAACCGACGAAGCCAACGCAGGTAACGCCTTGAGCTGGAAGCGACATCAGGCGTTTTTGACCATCACACTCTCCAGAATATTCGCCACCTCTTCACACTTATCGGTGGCCGTTTCCAGGGTCTCGTAGATCTCTTTCCACTTGAGTAGTTCGATCGGATTTTTCTCCTCATCAAACAGGCGGCCAATCGCCTCCCGCGAGACACGGTCGGCCTCATTCTCAATGGCGTTGATCTCCACACAGTGCTCGTATATCTGCTCGTTGGATTTGTTGCTCAGTTTGTCTACGGCCTTGTCCACCGACTGGCAGCCCTGCAGGATCAGAAAGGCCAACGTCTTGGCCTCCGGCGTGGCACATTCCACGTTGTACATGATGAAACGCTGGGCCGAGGCGTCGATCAGGTCAAGGATGTCATCCAGCTTGGCGGCCAGGGCGTAGATATCCTCGCGATCCATCGGGGTGATAAAGGTCTTGTTCAGCCGCTGGATGATGCTGTGGGTGATGGCATCGCCCCGATGCTCAACCTCCTTGATCCGGCGCTGACTTTCCTGGGGATCGGCGAAGTTGTCCAGCATATCCTTCAACAGGACCGCCCCTTCGATAATATTGGCAGTCATCTCCTTGTAGAGCTTGAAAAACCGTTCCTCTTTGGGGATCAGGCCGAACATTGCATCTTCCTCCATCCTGTAGATGCCCCCGCTGGGGCTGCTCACAAAGCGAGCCAAGATAGCACAGCATCCCGCCACTGCCCACAGTAATTTACTGTCCGGTATGCCGATCGTACGCCAGGCGTTGTTTGCAATCAGAGCGGCTTTAGGCTAAGCTGGCGACTCTTTTAACTGACACCGGAGCACAGCATGAACCTGCTGCACGCCGCCCTGCTGGGACTGATTCAGGGCACTACCGAAGTCCTGCCGATCAGCAGCTCGGCCCACCTGATCCTGCTACCACGCCTGCTGGGCTGGCCCCCGTCGGGGCTCACCTTTGACGTGGCCCTGCACTTCGGCACCCTGTTGGCCCTGTTCGCCTACTTCCGGCGCGACCTGCTGCCGCTTGTGCGGGAGGCCTCAAGTGGTCTGTTCCAAGACCGACAGCCCGGCACGCTGCGGCTTCCCTGGCTGCTGCTGGCGGGTACCCTGCCGGCGGTGATGGTGGCGTTGTTGTTCGAGCAGCAGATTGAGCAGGTCTTCCGCGACAATCCTCTGCTGATCGGCCTGCTGCTGATTCTGTTCGGCCTAGCACTTGGGCTGGCCGACCGCTACGGCCGCCAGCACCACGGCGTACACAATGTCACCCTGCGAATGGCGCTGATCATCGGCAGCTTCCAGGCCCTGGCCCTGCTGCCCGGTGTCTCCCGCTCCGGCATCACCATCACCGCTGCCCTGCTGGTGGGACTGGCCCGCTTCGAGGCAGCCCGCTTCTCGTTCCTGCTGTCGCTGCCGATCGTCTTCGGGGCAGCCCTCAAGGAAGGGCTGGAGCTGTTCAAAAGCGGCCTTGAACCGGGCATGCTGGCCCCGATGCTGGTGGGGATCGTCGTGGCAGCCGTATCGGGTTATATCAGCGTGGCCTTCCTGCTGCGCTTTGTACAAAGCCGCACGGTCTGGCCCTTTGTCTGGTATCGCCTGGCCGCAGGCGGCCTGCTGCTGGCCGGGCTGGGGGCGGGGTGGCTGCGGTGAGCGACGGGGGGATCAAACAGTGGCCCGAAGATGAACGGCCCCGGGAGAAACTGCTCAAGCGCGGGACGGCGGCCCTCTCCGATGCCGAACTGCTGGCCTTGTTACTGCGCACCGGCGATGCCGCAGCCGGCAAGAGCGCCATCGATCTGGGACGGGAGTTGCTTTCCCGCTATGACGGCAACCTGCGCAGCCTGGCCCAGGCCGAGCTGAACGAACTGCAACAGATCAAGGGGCTGGGGCTGGCAAAAGCGGCCTCGCTCAAGGCAGCCTTCACCCTGGCGGCCCGCTTTCAGGCCCGCCCGCTGGTAACGCTGGACCGCTTCACCTCACCGGCCCAGATCTTCGACTACTTTCACCATGAGCTGCGGGATGCCCGCACCGAACTGTTTCTGGTACTGCTGCTGGACGGCAAGAACCGGATCACCCGCCGGGTGACCATCTCCCACGGCTCGCTGAATCAGAGCATCGTCCATCCGCGGGAGGTATTTGCCCCGGCGGTGCGGGAATCGGCCGCGGCAGTCATCTTTGTCCACAACCACCCCTCCGGCGATCCGGCCCCCAGCCGTGAGGATCGCGAGATCACCCGGCGCCTGAAAGAGGCCGGCGACCTGCTGGGCATCCGGGTACTGGACCACGTCATCATCGGGGATGGCGGCTACTACAGCTTTGTGGAGTCAGGGAGTCTCTAACTCCTCCATCAACTCCAGGGAAAAATTCTTGGCCCGACCTGCCGGGGCGATCACCCCGTAGGCCATGGCCTCCTTCAGTTCGGCGCTCCCGGCGCCGGCCGCCTTTGCCAAGGCGTAGTGTTTCTTCAGTCAGGTGGGGCATCCCACCGCCACGGCGCAACCCACCCGGATCAACTCACGGGTCCGGGTGTCCAGCACCTCTTCGTACTCAAAATCGGCAAACAGCTTCTTGCGGATCTTCATGACGTCCCCCCCTGCAAAAATCTCATCGCCCGTTCCACGGTCAGTTGGGACGAGGCCACGCAATCATTAAGTCCCACCCCGCGGAAGGCGTTACCGGTCAGGAACAGGCCGGGATGGCTGGCTGCCAGTCCTTCCAGCTCGGCCAGCTTTTTCCCGTGACCGGCAACATACTGCGGGATGGCCTGCTGGTGCTTGAAGATACGCACAAAGGATGGTTCGGCCTCAATCCCCATGATCAGCCGCAGGTCGTCCTGAACCCGTGAGAGCAGTAGCCCGTCCGGCAGGTTGACCAGTTCCGGCAGGCAGGCGCCGCCGGCCATGCTGCGCAGCAGCACCATATCGTCGGGAGCCCGGTTGTCGAACATGCTGGAGTCCCACAGCGTACCCAGGGTGCTACGCCCTTCCTTGCGGGCGATCAGGTAGCCGAAGCCGTCCAGCGGATGGCTGATCCGCTGCCGCTCGTAGCCGCAGCAGATCACCGAAAGCGAGGCATAGGGGATCTGCTCCAGCAGGCTGGCCATGGCGGGGTTGAGCGGAGCCAGCAGGGCGGCGGTCGCATAGGCCGGCGCGGCCATGATCACCAGATCGGCCTGCAGCTCACCGCAGCCCTCGGTTGTCACGCGGTAGCGCCCGTCTTCGACGCCGACCGAACGGGCCTCGCACCCCGAACGGACCACATCAGGCAACTGGTCCCGCAGAGCGTCGGTCAGGAACTGGATCCCCTCCCGAAAGGAGGTCAGGGTGCCGCCCGGCCCGGCGGCCGAGGCGGTCACCTGGCCTGCGGCCCGCTGTTGACGTTTCTTTTTGGCCAGCTTGAGCATCGCCTTGAACAGACCGCCGTACTCCCGCTCCAACTCAGCGATACGGGGAAAACAGGATTTGAGCGACATGGTTTCCGGATTGCCGGCAAAGATGCCGGAGACCATCGGCCCGATCAGCTTGTCCAGCGCCTCCTGCCCCAGCCGGCGACGGGCGAAATCGGCCAGCGTTTCGTCGACCCCGGCCGGTGACGGCGGGGCAAACGGCTCACCCAAGAGACGCAGCTTGCCAGGCCAGGAAAGCAACTTGCTCTTAAGAAAAGAAGGGCCGTTCTCCGGCAGGCGATGCAGCACCCCCTGGCTGTAGATGAACCGCTTGCGGGCGTTGTCGTTGCTGCGGTGCAGACGATCGGCGATGCCCAAGGCACGGCACAGCTCCAGGGTCTGGGGCTTGTTGTCCAGAAAGCCGTTGGGACCCCACTCGCAGGTAAAGCCGTTATCGCGGATACTGCGGATCTTGCCGCCTACCTGGGTCTCTTTCTCCAGCAGCGTGATCTGCAGCGGTACGCCATCTGCCACCGCCTGCCTGCGCAACAGCCAGGCGGTGGAGAGTCCCGAGATACCGCCGCCGATGATGATCGCCTGTTTCATGGCGCCTCCTCTAAGGTGCAATGCGGTCATACTACGGCCGGCCCCCAGGCCTGTCAAGGAACGTTGACAGCAGGCCGGATCATGCTTAATGTGTTGAATAGACGGCAGGAAGGAGCAACACATGGCACAGCGTGATTATTACGAGATTCTGGGGGTAGACAAAAAGGCCCCGGCCGACGAGATCAAGAAGGCCTTCCGCAAGTTGGCGGTCAAGTACCACCCCGACCGCAATGCCGGCGATGCGGCGGCCGAGGAAAAGTTCAAGGAGATCAACGAGGCCTACGCCGTACTCTCCGACCCGGAAAAACGTCAGCAATACGACGCCTTCGGCTCCAGCGGCTTTCACCAGCAGTACAGCCAGGAAGATATCTTCCGCAACTTCGACTTCTCCGGCACCTTCAAGGATATGGGCATGGGGGGCGGTGAGGATATCTTCTCGCGCCTGTTCGGCGGCGCCTTCAGCCGCGGCGGTGCACGGGGTTTCAGCCGTGGCCCGCGACCAGGGGCTGACCTGTCGTTGGCGGTGGAGGTCGGCTTCCGCGAGGCGGCCAATGGCTGCGAAAAACAGGTGGCCTTCCGCCGCAACGGCAGCCGCGAAGAACTGAAGGTCAAGATACCGGCCGGGGTGGACAACGGCAGCCGGATCAGGATAGCCGGCAAGGGTTCGGCCGGCGAGAACGGCGGTCCCAACGGCGACCTGTACCTGGAGGTTAAGCTGGCCCGCGACCCGGTCTTTACCCGTGACGGCGGCGATCTGTTCGTGGAACGGACCATCCGTTTCAGCGAGGCCTGCCTGGGAATCAGCATCGAGGTGCCGACCCTGGAAGGAGACAAACGGATCAAGGTACCGGCCGGCATCCAGCCGGGCACCAAGATTCGGCTAAAGGGTTGCGGAGTCAAGGCCCTGGGCTCCAACGCCAAGGGCGATCTGTACATCAAGATCGGCATTCATGTGCCGGAGGGCTTAAACAGCAGCCAGAAGAAGCTGGTGGAGGAACTGGCCAAGAACGGCCTCTAAACTTGTTGCGGCCAACAGCCAGGATTCTGTATAGTTTTACTATGAGAATCTAACCGTGAGGCAAGGAGCGGGTAACGATGGACCCCCTCAGCATCGTCAGTAGTGGTCAGGGATACGGCAGGGCGCACCAATCTTCCGCACTGCCGCCAAACCCAACCGGCCAGACACCACCAGCAGCTGCTGTGGAGACTACGGGAACGCCCGCCGAACGCCAAGCGATCAGGCTGCCCGAAGACCGGGTCAGCCTGTCCGGCCAACGCCCTGATACGAACCAGCAAGGCCAGCCGAGCACCACAGAAAAGCCCTCCACCAGCGAGCCTGCCGCCAAAGAGCCCAAACCGGGGGAACCAACCACCCCCGACGGCAAGAGCGTTGAAGATCCCCAGGTCAAACAGGTCGTTGCCAGGCTGAAACAGACTGAGGAGAAGGTCAAGGCCCACGAGGCGGCCCACAAGGCTGCCGGCGGCAATCTGGCCAGCTCCGCCTCCTACAGCTACACCCAGGGACCGGACGGCCGCAGCTACATCACCGGCGGCGAGGTGCAGATTGATATGTCGCCCGGCAAGACCCCTCAGGAGACCATCAGCAAGATGCAGCAGGTGATCCGGGCCGCCTTGGCACCGGCCGACCCCTCAGGCCAGGACCGGGCCGTGGCAGCCCAGGCCGCCAGCCAGATGGCCCAGGCCCAACAGCAGAAACTGCAGGCCGCATCACCACTGGCCGAAGACGATGCGGCATCACCCCAGCAGCAGACCCAAGCCCGACAGGCCTATGCCGACCCGGCCGTCCAAGCCAACGGCACCACCGCTTCCGGCACCACCAGCTACACATCCCTGCAGCCGTCAGCCACCAGCCGACCCGATGCGGCTGCGGCCCTCTCCGCCTACGCCTAAGCCTTGTAAAATCCGCCAAATGATCTAGACTGACTGCTGCGGGACACCTCCCGCCCGGAGTTGCCGTGTCTGCTGTCCACCCCACCGCCCTGGTTTATTCTTCTGCCTTCGATGCCTACAGCTACGGTGATGACCATCCATTCAAACTCCACCGCTATGGTCTGGCCCTGGAGCTGATGGAGGCCTACGGCCTGCTTAAGCTACCCAACGCCCGGCGCTGCGACTGCCGCCCGGTCAGCGACCAGCAGATACTCACCTTCCACAGCCCGGCCTATCTGGCCCGCCTCAAGGAGTTCAGCGCCTCTGACCAGCCGCGGGCCGACTTTCTGTTCGGCCTGGGTGATGCCGAATGTCCGGTCTTCAAGGGGCTCTACGACTACGCCGCCCTGGGAGCCGGGGCCACCTTGGAGGCCTGCCGCCTGGTGGCCGAGGAAGGGTTCGGCGCGGTACTCTCGCTGGCCGGCGGCTGGCACCACGCCCACGCCTCGCGTGCCTCCGGCTTCTGTTACCTCAACGACGCGGTGATCGCCATCAACTGGCTGCTTACCCAGGGTAGACGGGTAGCCTACCTTGACCTGGACGCCCACCACGGCGACGGCGTGCAGGAGGCGTTCTACGACAGCGACCAGGTGCTGACCATCTCGCTGCATGAGAGCGGCATCTACTTCTTTCCCGGCACCGGCTTCGAGGACGAGACCGGCAGTGACCGGGGTCAGGGCTACACGGTGAACCTGCCGCTGTTGGCCCACACCGACGACCCGCTCTACATGCGGGCCTTCGACGAGGTGGTCTACCCGCTGCTGGCTGCCTTCAACCCTGATATCATCGTGGCCCAGATCGGGGCCGACACCTTCCGCACCGACCCCCTGACCCGCCTTGAGATCACCACCCACAGCTACGCCTACATCATGCGCAAGCTGCAGGCGCTCAAGATCCCCTGGGTGGCGCTGGGGGGCGGCGGTTACGACCTAATGAACACCGCCCGGGCCTGGACCATCGCCTGGGCAGCGATGAACGGCGTGGAACTGCCCCCTCGCCTGCCGGCCTCCTTTGTCACCAAGATCCATGAGCGGGGCTACCCCCACCGTATGCTGCTGGACGCCCTGCACTGGGCCGATCCCCATGATCGGCTGCTGGCCCTGGACGCGCTTGAAAAAAGTATCGCCGCCATCAGGAAGACCGTCTTCCCGGTCCTGATCGGTGGCGACCTGGCGCGGAAGCTCTGACCATGGCCAAGCTACCCGCTAACCAACCACTGCAGGATCATGACGGCCAGCTGTTGACTACCCTGGCCGCCATCAACCGCCTGCCGGTAGCAGAGAAAGAGGCGGTCTATGCCGGCCTGCTGCCACCCCGTCTGCTGAGCCTGCTGCAGATCGACCCGCAGACCCTCTGCAACCTGGACGGTCAGCGACTGGTGCAGGTCATCGCGCCGGATGGTCTCGGTCTGGTGCGGATCGAGGTGCGCCACCGGCCGGAGGCGCCCGACACCACCTTCTTTGTGGAGCTGGCCGACAGCCAGTACCACCAGATGGAGTTCGCCTTCTGCATCATAGCCGACCCCACGGCGCCGCGCTTTGCGGTTGACGTGACCGAAGCCGGGACGTTAAACTACTTCACTTCCCACGGCCGCAACCTGCCGGAGGAGTTGCGGGCGATGGCCGCTGGCCTCTATCCCAACCAGACCCGACGGGGCCTGCGCCTGTTCGGTGATTTTTTCCCACGACTGGAGCGGTTCACCGACCGCCTGGGGATGGAGATGATCATTGCCGAGCCGCTCTCCTACGACAACGCCATCCGCTACGAGCGCTACGGCTTTGACTATCTGACCGGCAAACGGCTAATGCTGGAGATCGACCGTGCATTCCAGCCCGGTGGTCGGCTGTTCAAACGGCTGGACGGCTCCAGCCCCTTCCGGATGCCGGGCATGGAGCGTACCGTGCGGGGCCGCAGTTGGGCCATCCACGACGGCATCCTGGATGAGCCGTGGGACGGCGTGCAGATTTACAAGATGATCGGGACCGACGCCGGGATTAACACCTTCCCCGGACGTGAACAGGAGGCGCAGTGACAGCCGCAGCAGATACCACTCTCGAACCGACCCCCCTGGCGGGGATCAGCTATTTCCAACCAGCGGCCGGCTACCGGCTGACCGGCCGCGACGGCGCCGTGGACCTGGCCTGGGACGACCTGCCGCTGCCGCTTTTGGATGAAGATTACCGCGCTGTGGTGGAGTCCGGCACACCGGACTACGACCAGGTGGGACGCGGCATCTTCCAGGCACTGCGCATCAACCCGGACTGCACCTTCGCCGCCCGCTACGCCGCCGTGCTGCAGCAGGCCTATCCCCATATCATCGCCGAGATCGGCGGCGAGGCGATCATGCTGGATGCCAAGCAGGTGGATACCCCCTACCTGGATCGCAAGATAACCCTGCTCAAGATCATGGCCCTGATGGAGCCGGCCAATGCCGGCCTGTGGCGCGAGATCGGCCGCACCCTGATGGAAAAGGGTACCCGGCTGGATGCCCTGCACCTGGCGGTGCAGGCCTGGTACGGAGCCGAGAAACACCTGAGCCGCTCACTGGAACTCGAACCGGAGGATCTGGCTACCGCCTACCAGTTCGGCGAGGCCCACTACGTGCTGGGCCACTACCAGCAGGCGTTGGCGGTCTGGGAACCGCTGTTGCCCCGCTGCGGCGAGCCGGAAAAGCTGCGGCTCAAGGCACGGATCGAGGCGATCCGTCGGGCGGAGCTGCCCAAGGTACCGCCGGTGGATTACCTGACCGCCCTGGCGGTGGCCTTGGAACTGCGTCAAGACAATCTCCTTGAAACCGTTGCGATCATCGAAGACGTGCTTGCCGATCAGGTTTTCTGCGACCAGTTTCCGATGGCGGAAGTCGCCGGGTTGCTGGAACAGTTTCAGCGGGAGCTGCTGGTGACAGCTCCGGCTGGCGGGAGGTGTTGATATGTTCGGATTCAGCTTGGCTGACTGGCTGTTTGTCGGTTTCATCCTGCTGGTGATCGTGCTCTGTGTGGCGCTGAGCGACATGCACAAGAAAAAGGCCTGAGCACTTTGTTGGCAACTGACCAGTTACCCGAAGACGAGCAGGCCCGTCCCCAGGCGCTGATCATGCTGACCGGTCTGTACCTGTTTCTGCTGCTGGTCAGCATCGGCAGCTACGGCCAGCCGATCGCCCTGTTCGGCCTGATGCTGGAAGATACCGCTGCCCGGATCTTCATCGCAGCCAACTCGCTCTGCTGCCTGTACCTGTTCCTGGGCCTATGGCAGCGTCAGCTGCTGACCTGGTACCTGCTCTTAAGCTACAACCTGTTTGAGATCGCCAACACCCTGGTGACCCTGGTGTGGCTTCCTCGCCAGGAGCTGGAACGGGTGCAAGGGGCACCGGTGGATCAGCTCTCGCTGGTGATCACCAACCTGGCCACGGTAGCGGCCATCGCCTGGGTCAGCCACCTGATTTATCGACGACGGGAGCTGTTCACCAACCGTTCACCCTACCTGTTTTTCAACGGTTAAGGAGTTTCGCGTGCATCGTTTTCCTGGCCGACAGCTGGCCCTCCTCTCTCTGCTGACCCTGATGACGCTGGTCGCCTGCAACGGCAAGGTCTCGCGGCCGCTGCTGCCGGTGGCCGAGTACGAAAAGCTGATCGTCGGCCGGATTGATGCGGACTACGTTGGCACCGACAACTGCGTTGCCCAGTGCCACCGCCATGACAAGCTGACCAACGACTTCCGGCACAGCGTGCACGGCGAACAGATCAAACCCGAAACCGGACTGCCGCTGGTCAACTGCGAATCGTGCCATGGACCGGGCAGTCTGGCCCTTGCCAACGTTGCCGAGGCCAAGCGACTGCATGGCGACAAGGCCAAATGCGAAAGCAGCACCCTGCTGGACCTGAAAAAACTGCCAACCCAGGCCCAATCGCTGGTCTGCCTGCGCTGCCACAGCAGCGCCTCCAGTCCCGGACTGGCCCACTGGCCCACCAGCATCCACGCCCAGCATGATGTCAGCTGTTTTTCCTGCCACCGCCTGCACGAAGGCCCCAATCAGAAGGTCAGCCACGACCAGATGGCCGAGCTCTGCTACCAGTGCCACCCCGATGTCAGGACTCAGTTCAACCTCTCCTCCCGCCACCCGGTCCGCGAAAAGCGGATGGACTGCTTTGACTGTCACGACCCCCACGGCTCGACCCAGCCGAAGATGCTGCGGGGCGAAACCATCCGCGATATGTGTACCCGCTGTCACATGGACAAGAGCGGCCCCTTTATCTTTGAGCATGGTGACGTGACCGAGGAGTGCACCGCCTGCCACAGCCCCCATGGCTCGGTCAGCAGACCCCTTTTGACGACCGCCATGCCGTTTTTATGCCTGCAGTGCCATCCCAGCAGCCATCAAGGACTGCTCAGCAGCGATCCCCGTGAAAAGGCGGTGTTTGCCCGACGCTGTACCGACTGTCACAGCATGATCCATGGCAGTGACACGCCGAGCGGCCTGCGACGCTAGGAAAGGAGGGACTGTGCCTCAAGCTACCACCTGTATCACCGTTCTGGTCATCCTGCTCTGCCTGGCCGGTACCCGTCGCCTGGCAGCCGAAGAGCCACCACCAGCAGCAGAGCACCCCGAGGTTGCGGCAGAGCAGCAGTTCACCGGCTCCCTCAGCGGCGGCTACCGCATGGCCAGCTCAAGCGGCTCGGCGGCCCTGGTCAACCCCTACGGGGTCAACCGCTCCGGCGCAGCCGCCGCGTTCACCCTGGGACTGCTGGGCCCAGAGCAGAAGCTACGTGCCGCCGGCCAGTTCCTGCACCCGGACGACTACCTGGGAGAGCTGTTCTTTGACTACGCCGGCATGGTACGGGTCGACCTGGAGAGCCGCAGCCTCCGTCACAATCTGATCAGGGAACCGCTCTTCCAGAGTTTTACCAGTACCACAGCGCCCTTTATGACCTATACCGCCGTGCCCGACAGCACCCCTGGTGAACCGGAACTGGTTACCCGTCAGAGCCGGGTCGATACCCGGGTCCGCTTGGGACACCTGCCGGCCCACCTCTCGCTGGGCTACTGGCGCTTTGACCGCTCCGGCAGCGAACAGCGGGTGGTCAGCGATGTTACCTTCCCCAATAACACCTTCTATAGCGTTGCCCGTCGGATTGATCAGGCCACCAACGAGGCCCGTGTCGGAGTCGATGCCAACCTCGGGCCCGTGAATCTGGCCTACAGCTTCCGCATCCGCGACTTCAACAATCAGGCGACGCCACTCACCATCAGCAGCTTGCCGGCCGCGGTCATGGTACCGGCCGAGGGCCGCGTCACTACCCACAGCGCCAAGGCCTTTTCCAATCTCAGCGGCGGGCTGACCGCCACTGCTGCCTACAGCATCAGCCAGCGGGAAAACACCAGCCAGCGCAGCGACCTCTACCGCTCCAGCCAGCCCCGCGACACCATCCAGCAGATCTCAGGCGACCTTTCCTACACACCGTTGCCACAGCTGTCGATGGCCCTGCGCTACCGCCACCGCGAGGTCGACCGGGACACCCCCGGGCTGGTCGGCTCCGTCTACAGCGCCGGCATCATTGCGGTACAGCCAGCAACCAGCACCACCAAGGATGCGGTCAGCCTCTCCGCTGCCTGGCGACCTGTTTCCCGCCTGATGCTCCGCGGCGAATACTGTGCGGAACTGATCTCCCGTGACCAGGTCTGGGACGCGGCGACGTCCTCGCTGGGCAGTGACGCAAACCAGCTGCACAGCGGCACGCTGGCGGTCCTCTGGCGCCCCCTGCGCACCACCCGATTCCATGCCAGCTATCGCTACACCGCCAACAGTCAGCCCACCCCGCTCTATGGTTTTGACGATCGCCACACCGGCAATCTGCTGCTGGACTGGAGCAGCACCGGACGTTGGGGGGTCTCGGCCCACTACCGTGCCATAGCCGACCGCAACGACGAACGCAGTACCGTTACTGCACCAACGATACGCGAGATTGCCACCCCGCGGGACAGCCTGCACCAATCCGCCGGCGGCAGTGTCTGGTTCAGCCCCCAGTCCCGGCTGGTGCTGACCGTTACCTACGGCTGGCTTGGGCTCGATGCCCGCCAGACGTCCCTCTTCAATCCCGCCGATGCCACAACACGCACGGCCACCAGCTACACCTCCCAGGCCCACGTCTACGGCCTGGAAGGTGCCTACGCCGCCAACGACCGGCTGGACATCGGCCTCGGCCTGCATCAGACCCGTTCCCAGGCTCGTTTTCAGGTTCCTTCCTGGTCCTCGGCCGCCGGCATTGGCACCGACAGCAGGCTGGACACCACCGAGACAGCCGCTTCGGGCCGGCTGGACTGGCGCCTTACCCCCCACCTGGGCTGCCTGCTGGAGTACCGCTTCAGCGCCTACCGCGGCCAGGACCGCCGCTACGACGCCGACCTGCACCAGACCCTGCTGTCACTGAAGGCCCGTTGGTGACGCCGCTGCCATGACCGCCCTGCTCCGTTCCATAGCCCTGCTGCTCCTGCTGCTGATGCTGCTGCCCTCCTCAACGCCGGCCAGCGGCAGGGTGATCGGCGCCTTGCTGTCCAGCGACCTGCCGCGCTACCGCGAGACCCACCGCCAGCTGATCAAGGTGCTTGCCGCCCACGGCATCAACGCCTCCAGTGAGATCATCGTGCAGACCCCCAACCCGGACCCGCAGTCCTGGGGTAACGCGATGCGTAAGCTGACCGCCTATGGCGCCGACCTGGTTGTGGCCTACGGCGCCTCGGCCGTGGCCACCGCCCTTAAAGAAGGCGATGGGCTGCCGGTGGTGGCGGTCGATGCGGTGCTGGCTGAAGGCGCATCATCCACCGATCTGTGCGGCATCACGGCCCGGGTGCCGATGGTGACCCTGCTGCGGGTACTGCAGGAGATCCGCCCCCAACAACGGGTAGGGGTCCTCTACAACAGCCGAGAGGTTGGTTCAGTGCTGCAACTGGAGGAGCTGCGCCGGACCGCACGCCAGATGGATATCAGCCTGCTGGAGGGCAATGCCGGCTCGCCGGCAACGGTGGAGAGCGCCACCAACGCCCTGCTGACCAAGGTAGACAGCCTAATCATCACCGACAGCAGTGTGGTCTGCAAACAATTTGACCGGATTGTAGCCCGCTGCCACAGCGCCCGGGTGGCCGCCGCCACCACCCTGCCTGACGGGGCCGCACGGGGAGCGCTGGTTTCATTGGAGGTCAGTCCGGCTGAACAGGGTCAGGTTGGCGGACAGATGGCAGTGCGGCTGCTGCAAGGGGCCCGCCCCGAACAGCTGGGCATCAGCCAGCCTCGCAAGATCGAGCTGGTGCTGAATCTGAAGGTGGCCCATGAACTTGAATTAACGGTACCGTTTCAGGTATTGGGCATGGTCACGAGGGTACTCAAATGAACACTGGAACTGGCAATCTGTTGCTGATCGACGATGATCCGGTCTTTACCCGGATCCTGGAAGGCTATATCGCTGAAAACTACCCCCGCCTGCAGGTCGCGGTCTGTAATAATCCGCTCAAGGCCCTGTCCTGCCTGACCCAGCAGGCCTATGACCTGATCCTGATCGACTTCGAGATGCCCAACATGGATGGCCGCAAGCTGCTGACCTTTGCCGTGCAGGCCGGCATCGACAAAAACCGGATCGTGATCCTCTCCAGCCGCGACCCCGATTACCTGCGGGAGCACTGCCCGATGGGCAGCTGCCTGGCGGTACTCAACAAGCACGAAGCCCGCCAGAAGGCGGTGCTGGATATGCTGTTCACCTCCGTCAGTCAAAAAGCGACCCCAGGCGAGTGACCCGGCACCATGCGTGATCTGCTGACAACCGGCCTGGTGCTGGCCTTCATCGTCTGGCTGCTGCGGCGCAAGGTCTCGATGACCGCCGTAATGCCGATCGGCGCCGGCCTGTTGGCGCTACTCTACCTGCTGCCGCTGCCCCGACTGGGCCAGGCAGTCTGGCAGGCGCTGGCCGCGCCCAAGTCGCTGGAGATGACCGCCACCCTGGCCCTGACCATGGTGATGGAACATATCCTGCGCACCACCGGCATGCTCAAACGGATGGTCTCCTCACTGTCGACGGCACTCACCGACCAACGGGTGGTGATGGCCGCGCTGCCGGCCATGATCGGCATGTTGCCTTCACCGGGCGGTGCCGTCTTTTCGGCACCGATGGTGGGTGAAGCGGCAAAAGGGACCACGATCAGCCCCGAACAGAAAGCACTGATCAACTACTGGTACCGCCATATCTGGGAATATATCTCGCCGCTCTACCCCGGCATCATCCTGGCGGCCGGCCTGACCGGCCTCAGCACCCAACAGTTGTTTGTGGCCCATCTACCCTTCGCCCTCACGGTCACCCTGGGCGGGGCCTGGTTCTGCTTCCGGGACATCCCGGCAGCCCAACAGACCGCGCTGGACGAACCAGCAGGCGGCCGCCTGCGCCAATTCGGCACCTTCCTGCTGATGGCCGCCCCGATCCTGATCTCACTGGGGCTGGTGGTTGCCTTCAAGGTCAGCCCGGTGGTGGCCTTAGGCGGCGGCATCGTCACCCTCTTTCTGGCCCACCGCTACAGGCCCGGCCAGATACTCACGACGCTGGCAGCCAGCCTCTCAGCCAAGGCGCTGCTGCTGGTGGCAGGGATCATGATCTTTCAGGAGGTGCTGCGGGCCACCGGCGCCCTGGCCGGTATCTCGTCCTTCTTTGTTGCCTCACAGCTGCCGATACCGCTGCTGGTGGCGCTGATCCCGTTCATCGCCGGCCTGATGACCGGCCTGACCGTGGGCTACGTGGGGATCACCTTCCCACTGCTCTTGCCGTTGATGGGCACACCAACCCCCTCACTCTGGCTGGAGGCGTTGGCCTTTGCCAGCGGTTTTGCCGGGGTGATGCTCTCGCCGGTGCATCTCTGCTTTGTGCTGACCCGCGAATTCTTCGGCGCTGACACTGTCCAGGTCTACCACCGGCTGGTGGCGCCGTCACTCTTGGTGCTGGCTGCGGCGCTGGTCCCCTGGCTGATCTATCGCTGACAACTGACTGAAACACAGAGCAACGGAGCACCAGAGACTATGGCCCGCAAAAAAACAAAGGACCAACCGGCTGTAAAAGAAAAGCCGTTCAGCACCAACGCCTTCGAGGCGTTGAAACGGCTGACCATAGATGAACCGGCCAGGCCCGAGCCGGCCAAGCCGGTGGCACCCCCGCCACCGCGATCAGAAGAGACGGCAGACCACCTGTTCCGCCAGGCCATGGCCGGGGTACGGCCGCTGGACGGTCAGCCCCAGCCCAAGCAGAAAAAAACAGCCGCCCCCCCGAGCAGGCCACGCAGTGATGTCTCCAAGAGCACTCCGGCCTTACCCCGTGACGAAGTCATCGGACGCAGGGCCTTTCTGCAGGAGCTGGACAAGCTCAAACTGGACGTCCGCTTCGAGGACCGTCTGCCGGAGGATGATGAACTGCGCCCGCTGGCCGGCAACCGGCTGCGGCAGGTCAAACGGGGCATCATCCGGCTGGACCGTCAGCTTGATCTGCACGGACTGACCCGCGAAGAGGCTCTAGAAGCCCTGGCGGCCTTTCTCGCCTCCGCGCGCCAGGCGGCTGAAAAGGCGGTGTTGGTGATCACCGGCCAGGGTCTGCACTCGGTTGATGGGCCGGTGCTGCAGCAGGCGGTGGCCGGCTGGCTGCGGGATCAGGGACGCGGACTGGTGCTGGAGTACGCCCCGGCCCCTCGGGAGCTGGGCGGTGGCGGCGCTCTGGTGGTCTTCCTGCGCCCCCTTGACAAAGCGGTGAACGAATAACTATATTCAAAAAAGGATATACACAAAGGAGGCGATTTTCCATGCCGATGTACGAATACCAATGCACCAGTTGTAATCACCGTTTTGAACTGCGCCAGAAATTTTCCGACGCCCCGGCCAGCGAGTGTCCCCAGTGCGGCGGCCCGGTGGAGAAGATGATCTCCCAGACCGCCTTCAGTCTGAAAGGCGACGGCTGGTACGACAGCGGCTACTGCGCCAAGAGTGGCGGCGCCAAACCAGCTGCCTGCTCGGCCGGCGGCTGAGGCATCTAAGCTTTCCGGCCGTGCGTCGGAACCCTGCTTCCCCCATCCCCTGGCAGCCCCTGCCAGGGGATGTTTGCGTTTTGAATACACCATCGTCCAGCCCAAGACCTTTACAAGCAGCGGATTGACACGTATCATAGGGCCACTTTTTACGTGTCTCTGGGAGGAAATCAACATGGCAGCTCAGGTGATAGACGGCAAGGCGATCGCCGTCAAGGTACGCGGCCGGATTGCAGGACAGGTTGAACAGCTCAAGACCCTAGGGGTCACCCCCGGCCTGGCGGTGGTGCTGGTGGGTGATGACCCGGCCAGCCGGGTCTACGTCGGCATGAAGAAAAAGCTCTGCATCGAGCTGGGCATGCACTCCTCCGACCATGAACTGCCGGCCGACACCAGCGAGACCCAACTGCTGGCCCTGATCGACCAGCTCAATAACGATGACAAGATCCACGGCATCCTGGTGCAGCTGCCGCTGCCGGCCCAGATCGATACCGACAAGGTGCTGGAGGCGATCTCACCGCTGAAGGACGCCGACGGCTTCCACCCCTACAACGTCGGCCGCCTGGCCATCGGCAAGCCCACCTTCCAGCCCTGCACCCCCTACGGTGTGATGGTCATGCTGGAGGAGATCGGCTATGACCTGACCGGCAAAGAAGTGGTGGTGGTGGGCCGCTCCAACATCGTCGGCAAGCCGGTGGCCTTGATGTGCCTGGCCAAGCATGCCACCGTCACCATCTGCCATTCCCGCACCAAGGACCTGGCCGAGGTGGTCCGCCGGGCCGATGTGGTGATCGCCGCCGTGGGCAAGCCCGAGATGGTCAAGGGCGACTGGATCAAGCCCGGTGCAGTGGTGATCGATGTCGGCATCAACCGGGTGGGAGAGAAGAAACTGGTAGGCGATGTGGAATATGCCGCAGCTGCCGAACGGGCCTCTGCCATCACCCCGGTGCCGGGCGGCGTCGGCCCGATGACCATCGCCATGCTGCTGCAGAACACCCTGGAATCGGCCCAGCGCGCCCTGAGAAACGGGGGCAACTAGCCGCATGGACGTGCAATCCCGCATCTTCGTGGCCGGCGCAGGCGGCCTGGTTGGTTCTGCCCTGGTGCGCAACCTGCAGGCCCACGGCTTCACCAACCTGCTGACGCCCGCCCGCTCCGGGCTCGACCTGACCGACCAGCAGGCCGTCGCCAGCTTTTTTCTGCAACACAAGCCTGACTACGTCTTCCTTGCTGCGGCCAAGGTGGGCGGCATTCACGCCAATAACAGCTATCCGGCCGAGTTCATCTACAGCAACCTCGCCATCCAGACCAACGTCATTCATCAAGCTTATCTACAGGGTGTGAAACGGCTGCTGTTCCTTGGGTCCTCCTGCATCTACCCCAAGCTGGCCCCCCAACCGATGAAAGAAGAGTACCTGCTCAGTGGCCCACTGGAATCGACCAACGAACCCTACGCCATCGCCAAGATCGCCGGTATCAAGCTGTGTGAGGCCTACAACCGGCAATATGGCACACAATTCATTGCAGTCATGCCCACCAACCTCTACGGCCCGGGTGATAACTTCCATCCTGAAAACAGCCATGTGCTGCCGGGCCTGATCCGCCGCTTCCATGAAGCACAACAAAGCAATGCCCCTGAAGTTGTTATCTGGGGCAGCGGCACCCCTCGCCGCGAACTGCTCTATGTGGATGATATGGCCGCAGGCTGCCTGCACCTGATGCAGCTGCCCGCTAACCAGATCAAGTCCGAGCTGCTCAGCTACCCGAAGCCCTGTTTTGTCAATCTTGGCACGGGCGAAGATGTCACCATCCGCGAACTGGCGGAAACGGTGCAACGGGTGGTCGGCTATACTGGCAGGCTTGTGTTCGACACCAGCAAACCAGACGGCACGCCGCGCAAACTGCAGGATGTGACACGGATGCACAACCTGGGTTGGCGACATACGATAGGGCTGGAAGAAGGCATTCGACGGACCTATGCCTGGTTTCTCGCACAACACAACCACAACGTTGCCTCTCGCTAAGACGCAAAGGCCGCGAAGAAAGGCAAAACCGTAACCTGAGGGGTTAAAGCTGTACCACCAAGAGAATCATATAGGTTATCGTCCTTCTTCGTGCACTCCGCGCCTTGAGTGAGCTCAGGCGAACGGGCGAGAAACCACAGCTTTTGTCTCTCGCTAAGACGCAAAGGCCGCGAAGGAAAATCTGAATGCATGAAAACAACATTGCTGAAGTAATCGTTGATTCCTGCTTTAAAGTCCACACATCATTAGGACCGGGTTTATTGGAGTCTGTGTATGAAGCTGTCCTGGCCTGTGAACTTCAGAAACGAGGACTTACGATCACACGGCAACAATCCATACCGATCACTTATGACGGCATAACATTTGATGAAGGCTTTCGAGCTGATCTGATTGTAGAGGACAAAATTATTATTGAACTGAAATCAGTCGAGCAAGTATCGTCCGTTCATAAAAAGCAGCTACTGACCTATTTGAAGCTTGCAGATAAACGGCTTGGTTTTCTCGTTAATTTTGGTTCAAATCTTATAAAAGATGGTATCACGCGAATAGCGAACGGATTATGATTCTCTTCGCGTACTCCGCGTCTTGAGTGAGCGTAGCGAACGGGCGAGACACAACAAATCTTTTGCCTCACGCAAAGACGCAAAGGAAGACAAACCGTAGTCAAAGGGGTTAGATGTACCCCACAAAAGAATAACAAAGATTATCGTCTTTCTTCGCGTACTCCGCGTCTTGAGTGAGCGTAGCGAACGGGCGAGAGACACCTTTATGAAGGAGACTTCTTTATGAAACGAGCTTTAATCACCGGTATCACCGGCCAGGACGGCGCCTACCTGGCCGAACTGTTGCTTGAAAAAGGCTACGAGGTGCACGGCATCAAGCGCCGAGCCTCCCTGTTCAACACCGACCGGATCGATCACCTCTACCAGGACCCCCATGTGGACAACCGTCGCCTGGTGCTGCACTACGGCGACATGACCGACTCCACCAACCTGATCCGGATCATCCAGTCGGTACAGCCTGATGAGATCTACAACCTGGCGGCCCAATCCCACGTACAGGTCTCCTTTGAGACCCCGGAATACACCGCCAATGCCGACGCCATCGGCCCGTTGCGTATCCTCGAGGCGATCCGCATCCTTGGGCTGGAGAAGAAAACCCGCTTCTACCAGGCCTCCACCTCCGAGTTGTACGGCCTGGTGCAGGAAATCCCCCAGAAAGAGACCACCCCCTTCTACCCCCGTTCGCCCTATGCAGTGGCCAAACTCTACGCCTACTGGATCACCGTCAACTACCGCGAGGCCTACGGCATCTACGGCTGCAACGGCATCCTCTTTAACCATGAATCACCGGTGCGGGGTGAGACCTTTGTCACCCGTAAAATCACTCGCGCCCTGGCCCGCATCAAACTGGGGCTTCAGGACTGCCTCTACTTGGGCAACCTTTCGGCCCTGCGGGATTGGGGGCATGCCAAGGATTACGTCGAGATGCAGTGGCTGATGCTACAACAGCCGGAGCCGGAGGATTATGTGATCGCCACCGGGCATCAGCACAGTGTGCGCGACTTCATCAATGCCGCCGCAGATGAATTAGGCATGAAGGTCAGCTGGCAGGGTAACGGCCTGGATGAAACCGGCTGCGACCAAAGCGGCAAGGTCATCGTAAGGGTTGACCCACGCTACTTCCGCCCCACCGAGGTAGAGACCCTGCTGGGCGACCCCACCAAGGCGCGGGAGAAACTGGGCTGGACACCAAAGATCAGCTTCAAAGAGCTGGTGGCCGAGATGGTACGGGAAGATCTGAAAGCCGCCGAACGGGATGAACTGGTCAAGAAACATGGCTATCAGGCCTTTGATTACAACGAATAAAGCAGCGTCGCAACGCACGGCAGATAAGAATCTAAAGGTATAATGCCGTACCCCTAAAACCGTATTGATTTTGGTTCTCGTCGCGTCGTTGCGCCGCCGCGTGACACCAAAGCTTTTTATTCGGCGTGCATCCCGCCTGTATCGGCGGTTAACCACTACAAAAAACATACCTAGCCCCGATCAGCTTCTCGTTATTGACAATTTTGCAGTATTGCATAAAATAAGAAACACTATGCCAGCAAAGTCCCCCAACATAACCTGCACTGCCGCAGCGCGGCTGAAAGTCCTTGGCGGACAGATCCGCGCCTGCCGAAAATCGCAGCGGATCAGCGCCATAGCGGCAGCAGAAGCAGCAGCGATGTCGAGAGTTACGCTGCACCGGATAGAAAAAGGTGAACCGGCCGTAACCATGGGGGCGTATGCAAATGCCATGGTTGTGCTGGGTCTTAACTTCGGACTGCTACCACAGGCCGAGCAGTCACCCCCCCCACCTGTACTGAACCGGGGGGAGTGGATCCCGGCACGCATCCGCCTGCAAGAGTACCCGCAGCTCAAGCTGCTTGCCTGGCAGTTGCAGGGGGTTGAAAGCCTGTCGCCTCTGGAGGCATGGAACATCTATGACCGCAATAGGCGCCATCTGGATGAGCAGGGTCTGACAGAGCATGAGCGACACTTGATCAATGCGTTGCAGCTAGCCTTCGGTGGTGAAAGCCGCCATGTTTAAACGCCCGTTCCACCAGCGTATTGCTCGGGTACTCACCTCTCTGGATGGCGACTTGCTGAAAAGTCGCCATTGCCTGTTTGGGGGAGGGACCGTCATTGCACTGCGTTTCGGTGAGTATCGCGAGTCTGTCGATATTGATTTTCTGGTTTCTGATCTGAACGGCTACCGAAACGTGCGTCAACGGATGACAGCAGATGGTATCTCCGCCATCATGCTGCCCGGAAAGACGGATCTGTTGCAGGCACGCGGCATACGGGCCGATCAATATGGAATCCGGACAATGCTCTCGGTAGATGACCAGCTGATAAAATTTGAGATCGTGCTCGAGGGGCGGATAAACCTTGCAGCTCCATCGGCACAAGACAGCCTGTGCGGCATTGCTACCCTCACGACGCTCGATATGGCAACCAGCAAGCTCCTGGCAAACTCTGACCGATGGGCCGATGACGGTGTCTTCAGCCGTGACCTGATTGATCTGGCAATGATGCAGCCAGGGTTGCCACTGCTGCGCAAGGCACTTGCCAAAGCAGAAGGCGCGTATGGAGATACCATCCGCAGTGATCTTGAAAAAGCCATTCAGCATATTCAAACACGCCACGGCTGGCTTGAACGCTGCATGCAGGCAATGGCCATGACTAGTCCCAAGGCACTGGTCTGGCAGAGGATACGCACGTTACACAAGGCTTTGTCAGCAGTTAAAGCGCCTGCAGATTAAAACATTCCGAGGGGAATAACTTTCTCTGCTTGCCTTTATTGGCCTTTACCAGCGGTTAATAGCTGGCTTTTGCTTTACCATAAACTAAAACCGCCTAACCCAACGCCGCAGCGTCGCAACGCAAGGAAAAACAGGAAGTAAGGGGTAAAAGAAAGTGTAGTAAAGGTTATCTCTCTCCGCGTGCTCCGCGTCTTGAGTGAGCACAGCGAACGGGCGAGAGACCCCAGTTTTGCCCTGCCCAAAAATTAGTCTTGTATACAGCGGGGGGGGGGGTGTATATAAGAAACTTTAGATTTTTGTAAGAATTCCACGTAGGAGTTCCAGAGCGATGAAGATCATCCTGCCGGTGGCCGGCAAAGGCACCCGACTACGACCCCATACCCACACCAAGGCCAAATCCCTGGTGCATGTGGCTGGCAAGACCGTGCTGGAACATATCATCAGCCGCCTGCTGCCGCTTAAAGCCCAGGAGCTGATCTTCATCATCGATGAAAACGGCAGTCAGATTCAGGAGTTCATGCAGAAGAAGTTTCCTGAGCTCAGCTGCAGCTACATCACCCAGCAGGAACGCAAAGGACCGGCCCATGCGGTCTGGCTGGCCGCCCCCCGCATCAACCCCGGCGATGATCTGCTGATCGTCTTCAACGACACCATCTTCGACACCGACCTGACCCGTATCCCACAACTCTGCAGCGACTGCGATGGCCTGATCTACTCCAAAGAGGTCGAAGACTACCAACGCTTCGGGGTCAACGTCGTCACCGACGGCCTGATCACCACCATGGTGGAAAAACCTGATACACCGGTCTCCAGGCTGGCTCAGGTCGGCCTCTACTACCTGAAGGACGCCCAGCGTTTCATGGCCTATCTCACCGCCACCATCGAGGCTGGCGACCTGGTCAAGGGCGAATACTACTTGCCGGCGGTCTTCATGCGGATGATCGCCGATGGCTGCAAGCTGAAAGCCCCCGAGATCGACGCCTGGCTGGACTGCGGCAAACCCGAGACCATCCTGTCAACCAACGCCTGTCTGTTACGGGGCCGTCACCACATCCATGGTGAGGCCGTTAATTGTGTCTTCATAGAGCCGGTACACCTTGAAAAAGGTGTGGTGGTGCGTGACAGCATCATCGGCCCCAACGTCTCCGTGGCCAAGGGCAGCGTCATCGAGCGCAGTATCATCCGCAACAGCATCATCAATAGCGATAGCACCGTCAGCGATATGCTGCTGACCGACACCATCCTGGGGGATGCGGTGCAGCTGGTTGGTTCACCCCGCAAGATGAACATCGGCGATCACTCACTGATCGAGATGCAAGGGTGAGTGGTCACCGCCATGCGCCTGACCGAAACTGAAAAAGCAGCAATCAAATCCGTCATTGCCGACCATGACCCGCAGGCCAGGGTGTACCTGTTCGGCTCACGGGTTGATGACACCAAGCTCGGCGGTGATATCGACCTGCTGATCATGTCAGACAGCCTGTCAATTGGTGATCGCGGCAAAATCCGTTGGGAGCTGTGTGGCAGGCTTGGCGAACAGAAGATTGATATCCTTATTGCACACGATATCACGGATCCTTTTGTGGCGCTTGCCTACAAAACCGGAGAGCTTCTTTCATGACCGACGATCTGAAAAAACTGCTACAGAAGGAGCTGCAGCTGCTTGACGATGCTCGTCAGATATTGGCGTATTCCTTTGCAAAATGCAGCAAAATCGGCCTCAAACCTGACTACACACCCGAAGAACTGGAAAGTTTCGAGTCACTGTGCAGTCGTTTCGCCCGTCTGAGCGACATCATGACGCAAAAGATATTCAGGTTGTTGGCCGAGATCGCCCTTGAACAGCCTGGTACCGTGCGTGACCGGATCAACAGGGCCGAAAAATGGAACCTGATCGAGAGTGCTGAAGAGTTTGTCGCCATTCGCATTGTCAGGAATGACATTGCGCATGAATACCTGCCGGAAGCGATCCGGGATATTTTTAAAAAAGTTATGGGGTTGACCCCGGCCCTGCTGAAAGCCGTCGATCTCACCAAGAACTACTGCAGCAGATTGTAGTGGCAGGCAGCACCAGGGACTGGTTCTGCAGGTGTCTGCCCCTGTCTTGAGGTGCTAAAGCCTATGCCCAAAATTGCGCGAGGCTCCGGAGAAGGATTAACCTATCATGTCATCAACCGTGGTAACGGTCGGCAGAAGGTATTTCATAAGGATGCTGATTACCAGACTTTTACAGAATTACTTGCCGATGCAGGGAAGCGTTTTGATGTAAGTATGCTGTCGTATTGCCTGATGCCGAATCATTTTCATCTTCTCGCCCAGGCGGCTCAAACCGAACTTCTCAGCCAGTGGATGCAATGGGTAATGATAAGCCATGTACGACGTTATCACCGCCATTACGGTACAAGCGGCCACATCTGGTAAGGAAGATACAAAAGTTTCATCGTTCAATCAAATGAACACCTGTTTACGGTCATCAGGCACATAGAGGGCAACCCTGTAAGAGCTGGGCTTGTAGAAAGTGCTGCCAATTGGCAATGGTCTTCACAGTGATGAATGGCAACAACAGACAATTGTACGACTTGGTTTGGAATCAACAGTGCGCCGGAGAGGGCGACCATGGGACAAAACGGTAAAGTAGCCTGTCCCCTTTAAGCCCTAGGCAATCTTTCTGCCTTACGGGACTGGTGGGGGCATGCCAAGGACTATGTCGAGATGCAGTGGCTGATGCTGCAGCAGCCGGAGCCGGAGGATTATGTGATCGCTACCGGTCACCAGCACAGCGTGCGCGATTTTGTGAATGCCGCCGCCGAAGAGCTGGGCATGAAGATCAGCTGGCAGGGCAACGGTGTTGACGAAACCGGCAGCGACCAGAGCGGCAAGGTGATCGTCAGGGTTGACACGCGCTACTTCAGGCCCACCGAGGTAGAGACCCTGCTGGGCGACCCCAGCAAGGCACACCAGAAACTGGGTTGGAAACCCAGGATCACCTTCAAGGAACTGGTGACCGAGATGGTGCGGGAGGATTTAAAAGCCGCTGAACGGGATGAGTTGATCAAGAAACACGGTTATCAGGCCTTTGATTACAACGAATAAGCGAGCACTATCTCTCCCAGAGACGCTGAGTTACACGGAGAACGTGAAAACCGAATAAAAGCTCCTTGATTTAAGAGGTTTACCCCAAACCAGTTGTTAGATTTACTCGGCGTGCATCCGCCTTTCTCGGCGGTTAATTAACAATTTTGCCACAAACGGGCGAGAGACAAAACATGACAACAGACCAGCTGGCCGCCATACTAGCCACCTTCGCCGATCTTGAGCTGGCTGTCATCATCGGGAGCCAGACAAACGGCACCGCCCGTCCGGACAGTGATTGGGATATTGCTCTTCAGTGGTCACGAAGCCTGACATTTACGGAGCAACTTGCTGCAACAGAACGCCTCCGGAATCTGGTGGCAAAGCAGTTACAGGCCCCGCAGCAGTCAATTGATCTGATTGATCTGCCGACCGCCCGTCTGGCTATGCGCGCTGTTGTAGCTGAAGAAGGGATAGTCCTCAAAGGTGGAGAAAGTCTGGCATGGCATCGCTTTCTGCAAAGGACCTGGCGGGAACTCGAAGAACAGTATTGGGAGCAACTTTATGCGGCTTGATCTCTACCAGACCGAAACAGCTCTGATTGCGCAACAGCAGACCTCACTGCTTGATGAGGCCGCAGAACGGCTACAATCCGGCGGCAGCCTGTCCCGGCTTGAGCAGAATGGAGTACTGCATGCCATTCAGGTGCTGGTTGAGAATGCGGTCGGCAAATCAAAGCAACTGATCAAGGCAGCAGAAAAACAGGTGCCGCTATCGGCATATGACAGCTTTGTGGGGCTGTCAGAGCTCGGGTATATTAACGAACAGGATTTGCAGGCGTGGAATGCTGCCATTGGCCTCCGAAACCGGATTGTTCATGACTACATGAATATCGATATGCAGCGGGTTCTTGAGTTAGTAGGCAAAAAACAATACCGATTCGTCACTGATTTCCTGATGACACCGCTAAATGAAGCGTAGCGAACGGACGAGAAACAGAAAACATTATCTCTCGCAAAGCCGCTAAGATCGCCAAGAAATGCTACATCTATCGGAAACCGCAGATGGACGCCGATCAACGCAGAGCAAGCAAAAGGCTTAAAAGATTTGGTGGCGCCTGGTTGTACCCCTGAAAAGCGACTTTGAAGTTATCTGCGTGCATCCGCCTGTATCGGCGGTCACATCTGATTTTCTCTGTGGCCTCTGTGTTTATAAAGAATTCCGTCGCGTCGTAGCGTAGCGTGAAACCTGAATTAAGGAACGTAGATGTCCTCTGGACGCCACCACCAAACACCAGTGCGAGACGAGTTCCCTTCACTGGTACATCAGCTTCGCGAGTTGATCCAATCCGCGCGCCGTCAGGCGTTGCGCGCTGTAGATACTATACAGGTTCGCACCTGTTGGGAAATCGGTCGCCACATCGTCGAGTTTGAGCAACAAGGGCTTGACCGTGCGGAATATGGGAGCCGTTTGATTCCCAGGCTGGCCGAATCACTGACATCTGAATTCGGTCGGGGATTTGATGCGTCAAATCTTCGCTACATGCGCCTATTTTATCAAGCCTTTCCGAAACGTGACGCACTGCGTCACGAATTGAGCTGGACACATTATCGCACACTGCTTCGGGTGGAGGACGAGCGGGCCCGACAGTGGTACATGAACGAAGCTGCCGAGCAGAACTGGAGTACCCGCGCACTGGATCGGCAGATCAACACACTCTATTACGAGCGCTTGCTGGCCAGCAAAAATCGCGACCCTGTTCGCCAAGAGGCGGCCAATCAGATTGCCGCCTTAAACCACAACCCTCGTGAGTTCGTACGCGACCCGGTGATTTTGGAATTTCTCGGTCTGCCGGAAACAGGACGCCTGCTCGAGGCAGACCTCGAACAAGCACTTATCGACAAACTGCAATCCTTTCTGCTTGAGCTCGGCAAGGGTTTTGCCTTTGTCGCCAGGCAAATGCGCATCAGTACGGAAAACAAGGATTTCTATATAGATCTCGTTTTCTATAACTACCTGCTCAAGTGTTTCGTGCTGTTTGACCTCAAAACCGGCGAACTCGCTCACCAGGACATTGGCCAGATGGACATGTATGTCCGCATGGTCGACGACCTAAAGCGTTCTCCTGACGATAACCCTACGGTTGGCATCATCCTCTGCGCAGCCAAAGATCATTCGGTGGTGCGCTACTCCGTACTGCACGAAAATCAACAGCTCTTTGCCAGCAAATACAAACTGATTCTGCCAACCGAGGATGAACTGAGAGCGGAACTTGAAAAAGAACAACGACTGCTCGCCGAAATCGAATTAAGAGGTAATCATATCCTCTGAAACAACCATCCAATAGACAGATAGCTGCTGAAAGATGATGGTACAGCCGCACCACTAAAAACAGGTTGTATGTTTACTCGGCGTGCATCCGCCTTTATCGGCGGCTAGACCTGATTTTCTCAGTTGCTCCGTGTTTCACATGCTGTAGAATTTCTTCGCGTACTCCGCGCCTTGAGTGAGCGTAGCGAACGGGCGAGAAACCAGAAGTCTTTTATCTCTCGCAAAGCCGCTAAGATCGCCAAGAATGCTGTAGGATTGTAAGGGGTAAAGCAGTAACCCTGAAAATATGATTTTCCCTGTGCCCTCTGTGTTTCAAGTGCTGTAGACTTTCTTCGCGTGCTCCGCGCCTTAAGTGAGCGAAGCGAACGGGCGAGAAACCAGAAGTCTTTTGTCTCTCGCAAAGCCGCTAAGATCGCCAAGAATGCTGTAGGATTGTAAGGGGTAAAGCAGTAACCCTGAAAATATGATTTTCCCTGTGCCCTCTGTGTTTCAAGTGCTGTAGACTTTCTTCGCGTGCTCCGCGCCTTAAGTGAGCGAAGCGAACGGGCGAGAAACCAGAAGTCTTTTGTCTCTCGCAAAGCCGCTAAGATCGCCAAGAATGCTGTAGGATTGTAAGGGGTAAAGCAGTAACCCTGAAAATATGATTTTCCCTGTGTTCTCTGTGCCACTTTGTTTCTACTGATCTTCGTCGCGTCGTTGCGCCGCCGCGTGATTCCCTTTTTTGCCCTGCCCAAAAAATAGTCTTGTATACAACGAAGGGGGGGGTGTATATAAAAACTTTAATTTTTTGTAAGAATTCCAGCTAGGAGTTCCAAAACAATGAAGATCATCCTGCCGGTGGCCGGCAAAGGCACCCGACTACGACCCCATACCCATACCAAGGCCAAATCCCTGGTGCATGTGGCCGGCAAGACCGTGCTGGAACATATCATCAGCCGCCTGCTGCCGCTCAAAGCCCAGGAGTTAATCTTCATCATCGATGAAAACGGCAGTCAGATTCAGGAGTTCATGCAGAAGAAGTTTCCTGAGCTCAGCTGCAGCTACATCACCCAGCAGGAACGCAAAGGACCGGCCCATGCGGTCTGGCTGGCCGCCCCCCGCATCAACCCCGGCGATGATCTGCTGATCGTCTTCAACGACACCATCTTCGACACCGACCTGACCCGTATCCCACAACTCTGCAGCGACTGCGATGGCCTGATCTACTCCAAAGAGGTCGAAGATTACCAGCGCTTCGGGGTCAACGTCGTCACCGACGGCCTGATCACCACCATGGTCGAGAAACCGGACACACCGGTCTCCAGGCTGGCTCAGGTCGGGCTCTATTACCTGAAGGACGCCCCGCGCTTCATGGCCTATCTGGCCGCCACCATCGAGGCCGGCGACCTGGTCAAGGGCGAGTACTACCTGCCGGCGGTCTTCATGCGGATGATCGCCGACGGCTGCAAGCTGAAAGCCCCCGAGATCGACGCCTGGCTCGATTGCGGCAAGCCCGAGACCATCCTGGCAACCAACGCCTACCTGCTCAAGGGCCGCCACCATATCCACGGCGAGGCCGTTAATTGTGTCTTCATCGAGCCGGTGCACCTTGAGAAGGGTGTTGTGGTGCGAGACAGCATCCTCGGCCCCAACGTCTCGGTGGCCAAGGGCAGCGTCATCGAGCGCAGCATCATCCGCGACAGCATTATCAACAGCGATAGCACCGTCAGCGACATGCTGCTGACCGACACCATCCTGGGTGATGCCGTGCAGCTGATCGGCTCACCCCGCAAGATGAACATCGGTGATCACTCGCTGATTGAAATGCAGGGGTAAACAAAGCCGTTAACCCAGAGGAACCGCAGATGGGCGCCGAGCAATGCAGAAAAAGCAAAAAACACCAAAAGCCTTTGGGTTGCTGGGATATCCTAATAACAGGCCATTGACGTTATAGGCGTGTTTCGTGCCGTTATCGGCGGTTAAAAGCTGTTAGCTACCAGGTACATCGCATGCGTCTGACTAAATATGAAAAAGATGCCATCACCTCAGTAATCGCCATATTCGATCCGCAGGCCAGGGTGTACCTGTTCGGCTCACGGGTTGACGACACCAAGCGTGGTGGCGACATCGACCTGCTCATCATGTCAGACAGTCTGTCACTTGGAGATCGCGGCAAAATTAGCTGGGAACTGTGTGGCAGGCTTGGCGAACAGAAGATCGATATCCTTATTGCAAAGGATACCGCGGATCCGTTTGTGGCGCTTGCCTATAAAACCGGAGAGCTTCTTTCGTGACAGAATATCTGAATAAACTAGTGCAGAAAGAGCTGCAGCTGCTTGAAGATGCTCGCCAGATATTGGCGTATTCCTTTGCCAAATGCAGTAAAATCGGCATCAAAACAGACTACACGCCGGAAGAATTAGAGAGTTTCGAATCACTTTGCAGCCGTTTCGCCCGTCTGAGCGACATCATGACGCAAAAGATATTCAGGCTGCTGGCCGAGATAGCCCTTGAGCAGCCCGGTACCGTACGAGACCGGATCAACCGGGCTGAAAAGTGGAACCTGATCGAGACAGCTGAAGATTTTGTCGCAATCCGTATTGTAAGGAATGACATCGCCCATGAATATCTACCTGAAGCGATCCGGGATATTTTCAAAAAAGTGATGGAACTGACGCCGACACTGCTTAAAAGCGTCTCTCTCACCACTGACTACTGCAGCAAATTGTAGCCTTATCGCAGCGCATGGCACATCGGTTTGTGTGCAGCACGAGCAGGCGAAAACAGAAAGCAAATTGGAAATACGAGAGATGTCGCTCAGTTTTTGTGCGAGACAGCATTCTCGGCCCCAACATCTCCGTGGCCAAGGGTAGCGTCATTGAACGCAGCATCATCCGCAACAGCATTATTAATAGCGACTCTACGGTAACTAGCATGCTGCTGACCGACACCATCCTGGGCGATGCGGTGCAACTGATCGGCTCACCGCGTAAGATGAACATCGGCGACCACTCGCTGATTGAAATGCAGGGGTAATGAACGCTCTACTACAGCAGGAACAGGACAACTTATATATAAGGTGCTAGAACGAATGATAACGAATATTATTAAATTAATAAGAAGATATTTAGTATGTTTTGGCATCAAAGTATGCAGGGATAAATCGCGAGACTGGCAACAGTATCTCTATCCGAAGTCGAACCATACGATACATCCTTTGTATGTTAACATAGGAGCGGGAGGATTCTATCATCCGATGTGGACCAATGTGGATATGCCGAATGAATTCTACCAAAAATTACAAAAAGGTAACGTTCATGTGGTTTATGATTTATGCAGCCTGCAACCGTTGCCATTTGAATCAGGAAGTGTTGCCATATTCTATACGTCGCATACTATCGAGCATCTTCCTAACGACAAGGTGAGACATCTATTTGCTGAAATTCACCGATGCCTGAAAGTGGGAGGCATATTCCGCGTAACCTGCCCTGATATGGAAATTCAGTATCGCGCATACCAAAACAGAGATGAGCACTTCTGGTCCCAACCATCACCTTGGTTGACAAATTTGTCTGCACTGGAAAACCGGTTCATAGAACACTTTGCTACGGCTTTAACGGCACATCATTGTGTAAAAATTAAAGGGACACCGTTTGCGCCGATTTCACCTCAAGAACTGGAAGCTCTTTTCAGTACACATTCCATGGAAGATTTTTTTGATACAATAATCTCGAGGATTCCCCCGGACTCTAACTCATGGTTTCCCGAGGGGCACTGTAATTGGTTTACGCCATCAAAGGTTTTGATGATGCTAAAAAAATCTGGCTTTGCGGCGGTGTATCAATCAGGTTATGGACAATCTGCAGATCCTCGCCTAAGAAACACCGATTTATTTGACTCGACATGCCCTGAACTGTCACTTTATGCTGAAGCGGTTAAATGAAAATTGCGTAATTTCGTTTCAAAACCCCACTTTTTAGTGACCATCACTGCTTGGCTTTCCAAGATCATAAATGCTGTAACGCAGGTGATTGTCATGCGCTATCTGATAATTTATCTCGGTGTAGATGGGTACGGTGCTTTTGCAATTCTCCTGTCGCTGGCCGGATGGGTCGCACTTTCTGATTGTGGATTCAGTACTGCCTTTCAGAATACATTTTCAGAAAACAGGGCAAAATCGGTCAGCACGGAAATACTGGTGTCTCAGATACGGTTTGTGCAATACGGCCTGACTCTGTTATGGATACCTATCGTATGCGCGCTCAGCTTTCCACTTTGTGCATATCTTTTTCCGGAAATGTATTCAGCTTCGAAGGCGATAGTATCAACGGTGATTACTGGTATGGTTATCTGGATGACAAGCGCCGTCGCCGGTATTTCATACAAGTTATTGTACGCCATGCATAAAGGGTATCTCGCAAATGTTTATCCGGCAATTGGGAGTATATTGTCCTTGCTTGCAGTCATTACACTTACGGGCTTAAACCGGTTTGACAACAAATTGCTGGGTGCGGTCATAGCTTACAGTGTTCCACCGTTACTAGTTTCACTTGCCGCAAATATGCATATAAATACAGATTTAAGGTGGACTGTAAAAGGTCTGGATTGGCCCCAGATGCACATTGTCATGAGACGTGCCTGGAGCTTTCTGGGGTTTGCGCTGTTAGTCGCCTGCGTTACCGGTTTTGATTACCTGATTATGGCCCGTATACTGGAACAGCATAACATAGCGGCATATAATGTAGTCAGCCGGGTATTTATCTTCATATATTTTTTATACTACTCGATACTTACTGCCATGTGGCCTGTTTTCACGGAATTGATGACCAGGGAACAATACCAAGCCGTCAAAATTAGAATTTATAAATCGATTTTGCTGGGTGTCGTGATTATATCTTTCAGCACCGCTATGTTCCTCTGTTTTCGAAGTTTCATCTCCGGTGTACTGTCGGATAACAAAATTGTGATTTCCACACAGACAATCATCTGTTTCGGGAGTTACTATCTGCTTCGCGTGTGGGGAGATGCGTTTGCAGTGGTATTAGCGAGTGTCAACAACGTGAAGATTTTCTGGATGTATATGCCGTTTCAGGCTTTGATCAGTCTGGGGCTTCAATATTATCTCGGCAGCAGATATGGGCTTGACGGAATCATTGTCGGCATAGGCATTTCGTTCCTGCTTACTGCTGTCTGGATAAATCCTGCTGTGCTGTACCGACAGTTCAAGCAGAAAATACGCATAGATGTTTTACAATCCAAGATCCCCACCGGATGAGCAAATCTATGAAACTTTTTTTTACGTTATTGTTCAAATGTGTCGTTGTATTTCGGAAAACACACCAGCGGCTGTTCAGTCTAATTCTATCAGGGGTACTTGGCGCAAAGCGTTTGCGGGTTCATCCTTCCGCTAAAATCATCGGTACGCCGGGCATTGCAATAGGCGCAAACTTTTATGCAGGAAAGGATTTTTGGCTTGAGGCAGTCTACACACATGGCACGCTTTCGTATACTCCAAGAATTATTATCGGGGATAATGTCGCTGTTAATGATTCTGTGCACATTGCCGCAACCAACTATATCGAGATCGGTAATAACGTTCTAATGGCAAGCAAAATATATATTTCCGATCATAACCACGGTTCCTACTCCGGTGAACTGCATTCTGCCCCTGAGATGCCGCCTAATATGCGTCCCGTAAGTTCCGATCAGCGAGTAGTCATCGAAGACAATGTTTGGTTAGGTGAATTTGTGGCGGTACTACCAGGTGTAACGATTGGCAAGGGGACTATCATTGGCAGCAACTCAGTAGTTTCACGAAGCATCCCCCCCCGTTCGATTGCCGTAGGCGCCCCCGCAAAAGTTGTGAAGCAGTACAATTCCATAACAAAGAAATGGGAAGCAGTATGAACAATTCAGATGTAGCCGCCTGCACAATAGTTTCAATGAATTATTATTCGTATGCGAGGACGCTTTATGCCTCATTCAACCAGCATAACCCTGGAGCGATGTTTTTTGTTCTGCTCGTCGATAAAAAGCCAGTTGACGTTGAATTTTCCTCTGAGCCATTTGAGGTAATTGAGATTTCCGATCTTGCCATTGATAGTTTTGCCCAAATGGCATTTCAATTTGACATTGTCGAACTGAACACTAACGTAAAACCAGCTTTCATGGAGTTTATTTTAAAAGAACGTAACATTTCAAAGTTAATATACCTAGATCCTGACATCCTAGTTTACCGCTCCATGGAGCACCTAATCGAACTGCTTGACTCCTATGAAATAATTCTTACCCCGCACTGCAATAGCCGAATAGACGATAACCTACGACCGTCGGAACAGGATTTTTTACAAAACGGCGTCTTCAATCTTGGATTTATTGCCGTTAGCAATGGGAATGAGGCTTTTAAATTCTTGGATTGGTGGGGGAATCGTTGTTTGATGTTAGGTTTTTCAGAAACACGCACAGGACTTTTTGTAGACCAGAAATGGGTAAATTTCGCTCCGTGTTTTTTTGACAGGGTGCTGATTCTAAAACATCCCGGATATAATATGGCATATTGGAATTTGCACGAGCGCATACTAGATCAGCAGGAAGAACACTGGACGGTGAACGGCTATCCACTTGTATTTTACCATTTTAGCGGCATTGATGTGTACAATCAGCAGCAGATTTCAAAGCATCAAAACCGTTATGACCTTCAGATACGGCCAGACCTCAAGCAAATATTTGACGAGTACAGGACATTACTGCTTAATAACGGTTACGAAGACTATCGTACATGTGCATACGGCTATGGTACATTTTCTAACGGGAAGAGGATAACGCATGTTGCGCGAAGGCTCTATGCAGCCAACAAAGATTCCCTAGGTAACGCAGACCCATTTTCTTCTGACGGAGAGGTTTATGCATGGTGTAATCGCAACGGCTTCTTCAGCAAAGAGGATCAAAGCGGCGTATACAATGCTCTGACATATGACAAGAACGATTATAGAGTGCGAGCTATTAATTATTGCTTGAAATTGTTACTGGGCATATTTGGAGCTAACAGGTACACATTGTTAATGAAATATCTTTCCTACATATCGGTACTTCGTAATCAGAAGAACATTTTCCCAGTCAAATAGTTTAAGATATGTTCAATTTTACGTGCATACCTGCTGTGGAAAAGTCAAGAACTATCAAACTTCGACCTAATACAACCGTCCAGCTTATGCACTGGATGCTGTACGTCTCTGTAGCAACGGTTTCGTTTGACATTTTTCTAGTTGTTAACATTGGCTTTAATTTCAGAATTTCTCAGCTAGTTCTTATACCGGTTATGCTGTATGTTGCGCTGACACGGCTAACGTCTAAGCATACCGTAGTACCAGTTGGATTCTGCTATTTGCTTGTCTGGTCAACCTTTATTCTTTTGTTCGTGCCAAATACATCGCTTCCGGTTCGCAGCGCAGGCTATGTTTTCTGGCTGCTGTTCAATATTGCAACTATATTCATTTTTGTTCAATTATTCCGAACAGCTCAGCGCATCAACCAGCTGATCCGCTACTACATTTATTCCTTCAGCTTTGTAGCGACCTTTGGCCTGGCCCAATTTATTCTGCCGCTGTTTGGGCTCGAGGCACCGTTGGTGGAGCAGTGGTGGATACCCGGAATGCTGGCAAGGATAAATGGGTTTTCCTATGAGCCATCCTATTTTGCAACCTATCTCACCATAGGGTGGGTGATGGTCGCCAGCCTCCACAAGGACAAAGCCACCATCATTGCGAAACGCAGCCTGTTCAACATATATTTACTGCTTACCGTCGCCATGATTCTGTCATCATCGCGCATGGGCTGGCTTGTCATGATCCTGTGGTATCTTCAATTTCCAGTTCAGTTTCTTTTCAAACTATTCTGCAGTGGTATTGATAGGAGGCTGCTTGGAAAAACCCTGCTATTAATCGTGATCTGCGTTATTTGTTACATTTTTGTGTCCGTCGTAGGAATCGATGCGATTAAATTTCTAATCGAAGGGCTCGGGATTTTAGGTGGATCAAGTCATTCCTCTTCAACACGAATAAATGAACTTCTCGATACTTTGACCGTGTTTGCTGAGAGCCCATTCATAGGATATAGCCTTGGAGGTGTTTCATCTGCAATCGGTGCATTGCGTGGAGTTCATATCACGGATCTTGAAACCGCAAAGGGCCATGAAGGCATGAATGTTTTTGCAGAAGTGCTTGCCGCCAGCGGCATAATTGGGGGCCTGGTTTTTGCGGCCTACGTCGCCTTACTATTTTACCTGCCGATCAAGTTTGTCAGGAAATCGGCCGATTCTGTGTTCCGTCCGCTAGTCAAAGCACTGGTAATTTCCCTTGGGTTTGAATTACTGATACTTCAGTTCAATCAGAACATTCTAAGGCCATACTTGTGGATGCATATAGCGGTACTCTGTTGTACCTATGCTGTAGCTCAGTCATACCATAAAAGCCAGGTGCCAGCTTGAAAATATATTTTGACATCCGATGGTCTGGAAACCACGGGATAGGACGAGTTAGCAGAGTGCTCGAAGAGCGACTAAAATTGGAGTATCTTGAAGTCTCCGGGAATCCAGCGTCTCCGTTCGACCCCATGCGGCTACTACTCGCAATGCTCAAGTTGCCAAGCAAATGTCTAGTCTTTAACCCCGGATATAATGCGCCGTTTTTTTTAGTTCGTCCGTATATCTTTATAATCCATGATCTAAATCATATTGACAGGCCAGAAAACAGTAACTTTCTGAAAAAGTTGTATTATCGTCTGGTAATGCGTAGAGCCTGTAAAAGTGCATTTAAAGTTCTTACTGTTTCCGAATTTTCAAGACAGCGAATTATTGATTGGGCTGATGTTCCTGAGTCCCACGTAGTTAATATTGGTAATGGGGTTGATGATAGTTTTAGTCCTACGACACCACCGTTTTCGCCAGGCTATGAATATTTGTTGTGTGTTAGCAATAGGAAGCCACACAAGAATGAGAAACGCTTGCTGGTGGCTTTTTCGCAAGCCAGCATTGATGTGACAATTCGTATTGTTTTTACGGGAAAAGCTACCGAGTCCTTGCTGCAGTTATGTGAAAATCTACAGATCAAGGATCGAGTTGTATTTTTGGGGTTTATTCCAGACAGTTGTTTGCCGGGCCTTTATCGAGGTGCTTTGGCGCTACTTTTTCCGTCGTTGTATGAGGGGTTTGGGTTACCTGTCGTAGAGGCAATGGCATGTGGCACGCCAGTTGTTACGTCAAAAACAACCTCTTTGCCTGAGGTTGCTGGTGATGCTGCACTACTCGTTGATCCGCTAAACACAGATGAAATAACACAAGCACTTGAGCGCATTGTTAACGATGCTGCTTTGCGTGCAGAATTGACGGAAAAAGGGCTTGCGCGTGCTCGTCAGTTCACATGGGATGATGTTGTCGATAAGGTTAAACATGTGCTTGTAGATGCGACGTGTACTGGGAGCATTAAATGAAAGTTGCAATAATTCATTATTGGTTAGTTGGCATGAGAGGTGGAGAAAAAGTCTTAGAGGCTGTATGTGAACTGTTTCCGCAAGCAGACATCTTTACTCATGTTTATAATTCCGAAGCGATCTCGCC
>NZ_JAVEPN010000034.1:0-4050 GCF_034008105.1 Trichlorobacter sp. | reverse complement strand
GACTTTGCCGAAACAAACGCCCTCGATCTGGTGCGGCGCTTTGATAACGTGGTCATCACCCGCACCCTGTCCAAGAGTTATGCCCTGGCTGGTATGCGGCTGGGACTGGCCATTGCCCGGCCCGAGGTGATTGCTGCCCTGGACAAGATCCGCGACCACTACAACCTGGATCGCCTGGCCCAGGCCGCCTGTCTGGCGGCATTGCAGGATCAGACCTACTTCCGACAGCGCTGCGAGCAGGTGCGGGAGACTCGTGATTTTTTCACCAATGAGTTGCGCAAATTAAATTATCAGGTAATCTCCTCCCAGGGTAATTTCGTCTTTGCCACGCCGCCGGACCGCAACGGACGGCGTATCTATGACGGCCTGTTTGAGCGCAAGATACTGGTACGTCATTTCAGTGATTCCCTCCTCGCCCATGGCCTGCGGATCTCAATCGGCACCCGGCAGGAGATGGAACAAACCCTGAGCGCCCTCAGGGACATTGGTTAGGGGCCGGTCACCAGAGACGCACGGCCCGCAAGGAGGAGCAGCATGCAGTTGAGTGAGTTGCACGAAAAGTGTCACCAATGCAGCTTCAACTACTCGCGGATCGATACCGAGGCGTGGGGACGATTCAGTTCGCGACGGATCATGTGCCCGATCTGCGGCTGGACGGTCTACGAAGAACACCGCTGGGAAGAGGATGGCACTACCAAGTTAATGAAACGCAACGAAGCCCAAGGCTTCGGCGCCTACCGGCTGATCCCGCCCGGCGGCTATACCGGCTACAACGCCTTCCACTCGGAACCAACCCCCGAGGTGCTGAGCCACATCAAAGAGCTGCTGCTTGACAAGGGCTGGAAAGGCTATCTCTCGCTGTGGGATGTGAAAGAACGCAAGGCCTACCTGGTACAGGGACACCCCTTGCAAAAATTTGACGTTAACGGCAACAACGGCAGCAAATAAGGCCACAGGAGCAGATCACCCATGACACGCAGCGCAGACCTCGAACGCAGCACCGCCGAGACCCGTATCAAACTGAGCCTGGATCTGGATGGCAGCGGCAAGGCAGACATCAAAAGCTCGGTCGCGTTCCTGGACCACATGCTGAACCTGTTTGCACGCCACGGACTGTTTGATCTGGCGGTTGAGGCCAACGGCGACATAGACATCGATTTTCACCACACGGTGGAGGATATCGGTATTGTGCTCGGGACAGCGGTACGCCAAGCCCTGGGCGATAAGCAAAGCATCCGGCGCTACGGCTTTGCACGGGTGCCGATGGACGAAACCCTGGCCGAGGTCACCCTGGATATCTCCGGTCGCCCCTATCTGGTCTACCAGGTAGAGCTGCCCAAGGTAAAGGTGGGGGATTTCGACACCGAACTGGCCCGTGAGTTCTTTCAGGCCTTTGCCAACAACTGCGGGTGCAATCTGCACATCAGCCTATTGTACGGCGACAACGTGCACCACATCATCGAGGCCTGCTTCAAGGCCTTTGCCCGGGCGCTGGATGACGCCACCCGACTTGATCAGCGGGTAAGCGGCGTACTCTCCACCAAAGGCGTTCTGTAAGCACCATCCCCAACCACAAAAAAAGGGCGGCCCGAATGGCCGCCCTCTGCGTCTTTCATAACTAATCAGCAAGAAACGAGGATTTTTTCGTTCTGGGTTTGACAAGCCAGGAATGACGCGGAGGCGTACTTTATCGGTACGCCGCACAAGGCATTCCGCAGCTTGGCAGGGCCAGGGCGGAAAAAGACCGTTTCTACTTCAACTCCTTCAACAGCACCCGCGCCCGCTTGGCCTCCTCACTCTTGGGGTAGTCCTGCACCAACTTACCCAGCACATAACGGCTGCTCTTGACATCCTTGAGTGCCTTGAAAGACAAGGCCTGCTTCAGCATGGCTGCCGGTGCCTTTTCCTTCTTGGGAAACTGCTTGATCACCTCCTGGAATTCCAGGATGGCCTGCTCGTAATTTTTTTCACTGTAAAAAGTTTCGCCAATCCAGTAACGGGCATTGGACACCAGTTCATGCTCCGGCTGCTGATCGATGAAAGCGGTCAACTGAGTACGGGTAGCAGGCATATCTCCGGCCTTGAACGACTCAAGTCCTTTCTGGTACAGAGTTTCCATCTTGGCAGCATCACCGCTGCCAGCCCCCTGCCCCCCCTCCTGCACTTTTTTGTTCAACTCATCAACGGCGGCCTGCAGCTTGACGATCCGATCCTCAATGGCAACAATACGCCGATCAACATCCTCGCGGTAGCGAACCAACTGATCGGCCGACTTCTTTGTGCCGACAGCATAGTCATCCACCTTACCAGCCAACGCCTGCATGTCGGTGCGCACGCCGTCCAGTGACGCCTGCAGATCAGCATCTGACCTGCGCAAGGCAGAAAACTCATCCTTGAGGTCTTTTTCTCCTTCGCGCGCCGTGGTCAACTCTTTTTCCAGGGTGTACATCCTGGTCTTGGTCTCGTCTACATCTCGCCGCACTACATCTACCGCCCCTTTTGTGGCGCACCCAGCCAGCATGGTCACCATCAGCACACCACATGCCAGATTAATCAGCTTCATGACTACTCCTCCACTCAAATTCACCTCTGTACCGCTAAACACACGTATATTTTTATACTATAGCCGACCGGACATGGCAAGAGTCCCCCGCAGCCCCACTGTGCCTGACAGACGCACGATGGTCAGGCATACCAGCTTTAATGCTTGACAAGTCAACGCCCGTACTTTAAAAATACTTGGTTTTTATAGCTAGTTATCTCAACTTTGCTGTACTCGCACAAAGCAACCCACATCACGAAAGAGAGGAACCAGCGCATGCAACTGCAGATGTTCGCACCGATCCTGGGGGTAGCAGGATTCATCATCGCCATCCTGATCTACACCAGCATCAAGTCACAACCCGTCGGCAACGAGAAGATGAAGGAGATCGCCGAGGCGATCCACTCCGGCGCCATGGCCTTCCTGAATCGGGAATACCGCGTCCTGGCCATCTTCATTGCAGCCGTCTTTGCGCTGATCTTTGTCAGCATGGGTATCCAGACCGCCCTGGCCTTCCTGGGTGGCGCCATCTGCTCCATGCTCTGCGGCTACATCGGCATGCAGGCCGCCACCCACGCCAACGTCCGCACCACTGAGGCAGCCCGTACCACCGGTCAGGGCGCAGCCCTGATGGTGGCCTTCAACGGCGGCGCCGTGATGGGTCTGTCAGTGGCCTCGGTGGGCCTGATCGGGGTCGGCATCGGCTACATCTTCTTTGGCAGCGATCCTGCCACCGCCAACTACATCAACGGCTTCGCCATGGGCGCTTCCTCCATCGCCCTGTTCGCCCGGGTGGGCGGCGGCATCTACACCAAGGCTGCCGACGTCGGTTCCGACCTGGTAGGCAAGGTGGAGGCCGGCATCCCCGAGGACGACCCCCGTAACCCCGGCGTCATCGCCGACAACGTCGGTGACTGCGTGGGTGACACCGCCGGTATGGGCGCCGACATCTTTGAATCCTACGTCGGTTCGATCATCGCCACCATCGCCATCGCCGCTACGGCTGGCGCAGCACAGCTGACGATCCTGGGTGGCGAAGAAGTACGCGCCAACACCATGCTGCTGCCGCTGGTGCTGGCCATGTCCGGCCTGATCTTCTCGCTGATCGGCGTCGGCTCCATGAAGTTCCTCAAGAACATCAATCCTGCGGCAGCCCTGCGCTACACCACCTTTGTGGCTGCCGGCGGCTTCCTGATCGCCTCGTTCTTCATTACCCGGGCCATGCATATCAGCAACGGCGTGTTCTGGGCCATCCTGGCTGGCACCATTGCCGGCATCTCCATCGGCCTGATCACCGAATACTACACCTCAGCCGGCCCGGTTACCCGGATCGCCGAGGCCAGCAAGACCGGCCCGGCCACCAACATCATCCACGGCCTGGCCGTGGGCCTTGAAAGTACGGTTGCGCCGATCATCGTGATCTGCATCGGCATCTTTGTCGCCAACCAGGTGGCCGGCCTCTACGGCATCGGTATCGCTGCGGTGGGCATGCTGGCCACGGTAGGCGT
>NZ_JAVEPN010000033.1:0-4283 GCF_034008105.1 Trichlorobacter sp. | reverse complement strand
AGTATGGCGCTGGGTACCGCCGGCTTTACCGCCGCGCTGTCGGTGCTGAAGCTGGTGCAGGCAGGCATCCAACCAGACGATGGCGACATCCTGGTGACCGGCGCCACCGGCGGGGTCGGCAGCATCGCCGTCGCTATCCTGGCCAAGGCGGGATACCGCGTGGTGGCAGCCACCGGCAAGACGAGCGATGAAGGTTTTTTACGGGAGCTGGGCGCTACGGAGGTCATCCCGCGCGAACAGGTAACCGCCGGGGCTGAGCGGCCGATGATGGCCGAACGCTGGGCCGGGGCCATTGATGTGGTGGGTGGAGAGACGCTGACGGCGGTGCTGAAATCTACCCGCTACGGCGGTACGGTGACCTGCTGCGGGCTGGTTGGATCAGCAGAGCTGACCATGAATGTCTATCCCTTTATCTTGCGGGGCGTCAGCCTGATCGGTATTGACTCGGTCAATTGCCCCACCACGCCACGCCTGCAGGTGTGGGAGAAGCTGGCAGAAAGCTGGAAACCGGACCAGTTGGAGACACTGGTGACCGAAGTGGCATTGGAAGGGGTTGAAGAAAAATTACAGACCATTCTGCACGGCGGCATCCGGGGCCGGGTGGTGGTCAGGTTGCCGTAGCCGCCTGATCAGGATCCTGTCTTGAGCGGACGGGCGAGACGAATTTCGCCGTCGCCCATCCGCGTAAGACAAGCCTGTCATCAGCCATGCAGCTTCCTGGTGATGGCAGCCACGTGGGCGCCCTGGAAACGGGCGATAGCCAACTCATTCTCCGACGGTTGCCGCGAACCGTCGGCCGCAGCCAGGGTGGTGGCGCCATAGGGCGTGCCGCCGGTGATCTCATCCATGGTCACCAAGCGTTGTTCGCTGTAGGGTACCCCTACCACCACCATGCCGTGGTGAAACAAGGTATTGTGAAAGCTGGTGATGGTGGTCTCCTGACCGCCATGCTGGGTGCCGGTACTGGCAAAGACGCTGCCCACCTTGCCCACCAGCCCCCCCTGTACCCACAGACCGCCGGTCTGGTCCAAAAAGTTACGCATCTGGGCCGCCATGTTGCCGAAGCGGGTCGGCGTGCCGAAGATGATCCCATCGGCCTCAGCCAACTGAGCTGGCTCAGCGACCGGAATATGGGCAAAGGCGGCCCGGGCGGCCTTGGCGCCGGACTTCTCCAGCGCCTCGTCCGGCATCAGTTCAGGCACCTGCAGCAGTTGCACCTCGCAGCCGTCCACACTGCGTGCCCCTTCGGCTATCGCCTCGGCCATCCGGTACACATGGCCATACATACTGTAAAATACCACCTGTAGCTTGGTCGTCACATCGTCCTCCTCTCTGGTGCAAAGTATCGTCCACGGTTGTCAGCATACCGCGTTCTTGAGACCTGTCCAGTTATGCCACTGACGTTTCCGCCTCGGCACCGATCGCCTTGATGGCCTCAAACACGACCTGGTCATACTTGTCCTGACTGATGGCCAGGGCCACCACCGGTATCCGCAGCAGCGTCTTGACGAAGCCGAACCGCAGGTCACGGGGTAGCACCGCGATATAGGCCACCAGATGCTGTTCCTGCTGACCATCCAGACTAGACGCCGTTTGCAGCGTTGCCTGCAGGTCGTTGATGGTGGCGGCCTGCACGTCGTCACGTTGGGCAGCGGCCTGCTCAGCCACACGGGGCCAGTCATCAAGCACCTCGCGGGCGGTCAAGGGCCGGCCAGCCCGATCAGCCAGCCAGCGCATAAAGGTGATGGCCGCCTCCTTACCCACAATGCCGGCATAAACCTCCATGGCCAGATCGCCGGGGAAACGGCAGTGTCGCCGCAGAGCGCTGACCATCTCCCAGCCACGTTCGGTGGGCTCAACCTGCATCTCCATTGGCGCCCCCTGCTTGGCCAGCATACCGCTATTGCCGGCCAGGAAGCCGCGTACGTCGCCATCCAGCTCACGGGTCGCAGCGTAGCGAGCCCAGCATTGATAATCGGTCTCCACGTACAGCATCACCATCCGGTCGATCAGGGCCCGGTCCAGGGTAGCCACCTGATAGCTGCCGTCGGGCGGGTTGATGGTGACTACTACTTTATGGCGCGGATGCAGTCGATGGGTGTGCAACGAACGCTGCAGCCCCTCGGCCGGCGGCTCCACAAACTGGAAGATGGCCTGCAGGGTGTCCTCCTGCTGGGCCCGGTTCAACTCATCACAATGCACCAGGGTGGGCGGATCGTCATCGGCCGGCCACCAGGAGGGGCGCGACCAGTGCATGATATCCCCTTCACGGTACGGTATGCCCACCAGATCGCCCACCTCCATCTGTCCCAAGCGCAACGACTGGTAACGCCAGCCGATCTCCCGGCAGACCTGCACAATGCCGGCGGTCTTGCCGACTCCGCGATGGCCAACCACACAGGGGGTCAGATCGGTTTTGGTCAGAATCTCCCGTAACACCGCCTTCATCTGCTCAACGTGCATGCTCAGCAACTCCTTGAATAATTGTCGATTAGAATCATAGGTGAAACCGGTGGCGTATTCAAGCCTGTAAGCGCGATGCCAACGGCACTCACATCACCACCAACAAGGGATTCCGGACACACCAGAAACCCTTGACTTATCAGCGCAATTAAGTGAAATTAGCAAATTCTTGACAGGATCGTTTGACATGTTACCGCTCACCAGCGGCAACCGGAAAGGAACGAACGCAACCATGTGCGGCATCGTCGGTTATATCGGCCCTCAACAGGCCACCCCGATCATCTTTGAGGGCCTACGCAAACTGGAATACCGCGGTTACGACTCGGCCGGCATCGCCACCCTGCAGCCGACCGGCATCGCCGTACGCCGCAGCGAAGGCAAGCTCATCAACCTGGCCAAGCTGCTGCAAAAGCAACCTCTTGACGGCACCATCGGCATCGGCCACACCCGCTGGGCCACCCACGGCCGCCCCTCCGAGACCAATGCCCATCCCCACAAGGCCGGCTCGATCGTGGTGGTGCATAACGGGATCATCGAAAACTACCTCGCCCTGAAAGAACAGCTCAAGGCCGCGGGCCACAGCTTTTCCAGCGAGACCGACACCGAGGTGATCGCCCACCTGGTGGAGGAAAAACATAAACAGGGCCTGGGCTTTGAAGCAGCGGTCCGTGCTGCCCTGCAGGAACTGCAGGGAGCCTTTGCGGTCTGCGTACTCTGCCTCGACGAACCGGACACCCTGATCGCCGCTAAGGTCGGCTCGCCGATGGTGGTGGGGCTGGCTGACCAGGAATTCTTCGTCGCTTCAGACATCCCAGCCATCCTGGCCCATACCCGCGAGATGGTCTTCATGGAGGATGGCGACCTGGCCATCTTCCGCAATGGCGTGGCTGCCTTTTCGACCATCGCCGGACAGCCGCTGGAAAAAAAGGTACGCCATATCGACTGGTCGCCCCTGATGGCCGAGAAGGGCGGCTTCAAGCACTTCATGCTCAAGGAGATCCACGAGCAGCCCCGGGCAGTGCGCGACACCCTGGCGGGACGCTTTCGGGAAGAGATGGGCGACGTCCATCTGGAAGACCTGCACTATGACGATGCCACCCTGCAGACCATCTCCCGGATGGTGATCGTGGCCTGCGGCACCTCCTGGCACGCCGCCCTGACCGGCAAGTTTCTGATCGAGGAACACTGCCGCATCCCGGTGGAGGTGGATATCGCCTCCGAGTTCCGCTACCGCAAGCCGGTGATTGACCCGTCCACCCTGGTGATGGTGATCTCCCAGTCCGGCGAGACTGCCGACACCCTGGCGGCCCTGCGGGAGGCCAAACAGTTGGGGGCACTTAACCTGGCCATCTGCAACGTGCTGGACTCTTCCATCGCCCGCGAAGCGGCCGGCGTACTCTACACCCATGCCGGCCCCGAGATCGGCGTGGCCTCCACCAAGGCCTTTGTCACCCAGCTGGCGGCCCTGCACCTGTTCACCATCCGGCTGGGACGGGCCATCGGCAGACTGGATACCGCCCAGGGACGGCAGATGATTGCCGGGCTTAAAAAACTCCCTGAATTGCTGGAACAGTGCCTGGAGATCAATGATGCGACAGAAAAAGTCGCCAAACAGTACATGCATGCCCGCGACTTTCTCTACCTGGGCCGCGGCAAAAACTACCCGATCGCCCTGGAAGGGGCTTTAAAACTAAAGGAGATCTCCTACATCCACGCCGAAGGCTATCCAGCCGGCGAGATGAAGCACGGCCCGATCGCGCTGATCGATGAAGAGATGCCGGTGGTGGTGCTGGTACCGAAGAACAGCGCCTACGACAAGA
>NZ_JAVEPN010000011.1:0-112414 GCF_034008105.1 Trichlorobacter sp. | reverse complement strand
AGAAATGGACCATGCCGTTCAAGGACTGGAAATCTGTGCTAAATCAGTTCACTATCATCGTTGAAGAACGGATGCCTGCTCTATAAAATGACCGAAAAACCATTTACACAAAATCATTTACAGGACCTAATAAACTATCATTCTCTTCAAAAATATAATCGTTATGTCCGCAGTCGGGACAAACTTTTGGATGAATCTGATGCTGATGACGTAATACTAAGCTGTTATCCTTACCTACCTTCTCCTCAATTCTCTGCAAATCAGCGCCTTTTTTATCCATCTATGCTGTCCTCCTTTTCTGATCGATAATTTATTGAGTTCATCACCATGCTCTGGTTGTACGACCATATGAAAATGGCTGGGCATCAGGCACCATGCGTGCAGTCGAACCGGGTGTTTCAACCGTGCTTGTAGCATCAGACCCAGAAAGGCACCATTGTCTTCATCCTTGTAAAAAATCTGTTGCCTGCCGTTTCAGCGATTAATGATGTGGTAATAGCAGTTGTCTCCCAATGCTCTTGCTATTCTCGGCATCTGGCAGCCTCTCTAATTGTACCTTAATAAGTAGCCTGTCCCCTTATTGTACTTCGTTTCGTTAGGGCTGCCCCTGGTTACCAACAACGCACGAGAATTCGCACGTATTCCCGCCCTCCAGGTTGTCAATTGGCTTGATTGATCTGTCCAGCGGGGGGGCTGTGAAGCGCTGGACAGTTTTTCGGGGTAGGTTGTACGTACGTGTTTGTTGATACATTTATAGATATGTATACTGTCCCCGAAATAACCCGATGGTTGTACTATCAACGTTTCCAAGGCTCAATGGGATCAACACGGTGCTGCGGCGACGGCGAATCTTTTTTTATCTCTTTCCCAGGTGTAGGAGCAGGTGGTGTCGGTCGTGGGGATGGTGTCGGCTTGGGAGTAGGCTGGGAAGGCTGTCTTGGTTTGCCTGAATCACGTTTCATTTCAATCCTCCGGAATATAAAATTTTTCTGCTGGCAACTCGGTATCTACCTCCCTTTGACAGCAGGCTATCAGCTTTTTGTCGATCTTCTCTCCTGGTTCTTTATTTACTAAGATGCCTTTCCTTTTAATCGCTTTTTTTAAGTCATTTTGCATTTCTTTGTCATATTTTAGCTTCTGTGCGATCATTTCCTTGATCTCAAACAAATCATGTTCAAGACCTTTGTAACCAGACAGTATTTCTTCATATTTTTTTATTTTTTTTGTTAAAGACAGGGCAGGTTTTATAACGGCAATAATTGCAGAGGCAATTCCTAAATACTTCCACATTTGCTGTCCCAAAGGTGTTTCCCAAAACCACAGTCCAGCAATTGCTGAAGATGGAGCGGTAATAAGTAAAACTACCTCCATATAAAAATTTGCAGATTCGACCCTGCTGAGCTTGCAGGTGTAATATTTAACATTTAGTTTCGCAGTCCGATACAAGTCATATACACCCCAAACCGGATGTTCTTCTCTTGCAGTCATTTATTTAGCTTCTCCTTTATTTGTATAACGGTGGCGAGGAAACCAGCGCGTCAAAGTCTGTGTGCCGCCATTTAGTTATTTTTATTGAACCATCTATCTAAAAAGACCTTTTCTGAGCCTTTGAACCAGAGATAAAACGGTGTCCATAATATTCCGATAAAAGCACACGCGGATAAGAAGATTATATGTTCGTTGATCGGCAACGAATAAAAATCGGTATTATAGCGCTTTACTAGAGGTGTTATTGGCTCTTTGAGTATAGTTGCTAATAAAAAAGTATAACCTGTTGGTATCATTACTCCGAGAAATGGTATTATAAACTTCAAGTAACCTTTACTGTGATTTGTATTCTTTGATGGTTTATAATCACTTTTCTTGTAGTCGCTATATGTCATTCTGTCAGGTGTATTTTTGTTAAACCATGAAAATGATTCATGTTTTGCTCTTTCCCAATCATGTTTCAGCAACAGAGCTACTCGTTCTCGAAATTCGAGAAGCAAATTTGATTTTTCCGATGTATTCGTAAGTTGATAGATCAGCTCTGGAATGGCTTGATCTTCTTCATGGAGTGGATTCAGCACCAGCGAGAACTCTAAGACCAACTCTCCTAGTCTGGCATTATTCCCAGTAGTAGCGGATTGATGAACGGCCAAAGAAAGTTCCCTTATTTTTGCACGCCACTTTGCACGCTCTTGTGTCACATTTTCTATTTGTATTTTTCGCTCACTTGCTCGTATAGCAACAAGTCCTGCAATTAATCCGGCTAATACAGACGACGAAAGCAGAAGGGTTGTTTCCATTAATTCTCCTGTAGGTAACGGTTATGAGGCTGACCGGCTAGGTTTTAGGACGGTCGTGCCGATTGTTGGCACTCCCGTTGTCAAAGTTTTCAAAGGTATTCCACTTTTTCATAAAGTTCTTTCAGAGCAGCATCAATACCCCTCTCTACATGTGTGGAAACATAAAGCTTGGTGAACACAAAATATAGGCTACTGTTAGTTGGTATCAATAATTCGATATCCATTTTATTGCAATTTTTATAACCACTAACCTTATAACCACCTTCTGTAAATGTGATATTAATTTCATTTTGGAACAAATGCCCATCAACACCATCTTTTTCGCTATTATTGTATATGTATATGACTTCTGGAAATAGATGCAGCACCCTATGAGCAGCAGCTTCAAATAACATAGCGACATCAACTGCATCTTCTACTAGTTCCCTTGTTGGTAATACGTACTCATGTTCAAGTAAATTTCTTGCACTTCTGACTTTATTCAATATTCTTGGCGCTAATGCCCCGATTTCTTTAAGTATGGACAACTTTGACAACTTTAGTCGTTTTGGTGAAAGTTTAAGTGCGCTTATGATGATGTCCGTTCTACAGTCTATCGCTCTCTTTGCATTGCCCAAGGCGTTAACCAATGAACGTTCGTCGTCTTGTGCAAGGTCCAGTTCAGCAAACCTAATGAAATCTTCAGGGGAAAGGTCAAAACTTGGTTCAACCTCAATGCACCCGTCGCTTAGTGCCCTTGATTCATGTGGGTTTATTCCTGTGGCTCTGAGGATTTGAGTTGTCTGGTCTTTTTCATTCATGGTTTTCTCGTTTGTGTACAACGGCTCGGCAGAACACCGGCGGTTTTAGGCCGGTGCTTCTGTCTGGTTAGGACTCCATTTGGTGCCAAGAACAATCTCTCCGAATGTACAGGCTCCTCGATATCGGATGATCTGCATCATCACCCATCCGTGACACGATTTCTCGCAGTTTTTCGACTCCAGCAGCTGACTTACTGTCGCAGAAAGCCAACATATCTCGGCAGGGCACGCAGGCAATGAAAGTATTAGATGTGAGATTGGAAAGTGATTCGTCCCACAATTCATCAACGAGCAGTAGACTCGCTTCAAAATCTCCCCCCATTATGGCCGCATCCCCATTTCGGGGACAGTATATAAAACTAATAAGCTGTTTACGATCAGACCTCAAAGGACTGTCGGGCATCGGGAATCACCACCTGTTTCAGGCCCAGTTCACTCCGCAGGGCTTCGGCCAGGCTGTTGGATGCCTAGAATTCCGTGGACAGTATATACAACTAATAAGCCGTTTCCGATCAGACATCAAAGGACTGCAAAGCATCGGGAATCACCACCTGTTTTAGCCCCAATTCACTCCGCAGGGCCGCGGCCAGGCTGTTAGCGGCCTCGTCTTCGCCATGGACGATGAAGGTGCGTTGCGGTTTTTTCTCCATCACCCGCACAAAGTCCAGCAGCCCCTGTTTGTCGGCATGGCCGGAGAAGCCGGGCAGCACCTCCACCTGGGCCCCCACCTGAAACTCCTCCCCGAAGATACGCACCTGCTTCTCCTGTTCCACCAACCGGCGCCCCAGGGTGTTGGGTGCCTGCCAGCTGGTAAAGAGGATGGTGTTGCGCGGGTCACCGATCCGGTTGCGCAGGTGATGCAGTATCCGGCCCCCCTCCAGCATGCCGCCGGAGCTGATGATGATGGCCGGGGTCTTCAGGTGATTGAGCGCCTTTGATTGCTCCACCGACTGGGTGTACTGCAGGCGGCCGAAACCGAACGGGTTGTTGTCGTCGTCGGTCAGCAGAAACTCGCGGATCTCGTCGTCGTAGACCTCGGGGTGCAGCCGGAAGACCTCGGTGGTGCGGGTGGCCAGGGGGCTGTCGATGAAGATCGGCAGGTCGGGGATGGCGCCATCGCTGTGCAGCCGGTGCAGGGCATACACCAGTTGTTGGGTGCGGCCCACGGCAAAGGCCGGAATCAGGAGTGAGCCGCCACGGCTGACGGTCTGGTTAACGATCCGCTCCAGCTCTTTTTCGGATGCCGAGCCGTCGGGGTGCAGCCGGTCGCCGTAGGTGCTCTCCATGATCAGGATGTCGGTCCCGTCGCTGATCGGCTGCGGGTCGCGAATGATCGGGATGTCCGGCCGGCCGATATCGCCGCTGAACACCAGGCGACGATGCTGGCCAGTACTCTTTTCATCGATATCGAGGATGACATGGGCGCTGCCCAGCATATGGCCGGCATCCACCAGGGTGAGGGTAATGCCGGGAAGGATCTGGCGGGGCCGGTTATAGCTGACGCCCACAAACTGGTCCATGGCCCTGGCCGCATCGGCCTTTGTGTATAGCGGTTCAAAGGGCCGCTGGCCCTGCTTCTGGCGGCGGCGGTTGACGTATTCCACGTCCTTTTCCTGGATCGAGGCGCTGTCCTGCAGCATCACCGCGCACAGGTCGCGGGTGGCCGAGGTGCAGAAGATGTCGCCCTTAAAGCCGTTTTTGACCAGACAGGGGATGCGGCCCGAGTGATCGATGTGGGCGTGGGACAGGATCAGGCAGTCGATTGTGGTACCCCGGCAGTCATCGCCGCGGTTCTTTTCAAAGGATTCCTTGCGTTTGCCCTGAATCAGGCCGCAGTCAAGCATGATGGTCTTGCCGTTGACTTCGAGTAGATGCTGCGAGCCGGTGACGGTACGGGCTGCGCCATTAAAGGTAAGTTTCATGTCTCACGCCTTTCATGAAGCGAGTGTCTGCTTGTTATACCATGCCCTGCGCGTTGGTAAACCATCAGTTTTCACGGTTGCATGGTCCGGCGTTCCCTCCTCACACAGGCTGTGCTATCATCCGGGCGTTGTTGCGGGCAGCACGTTCGGTGGGGGTTGGATAGGACTGATGAACAGACAGGGCGACCATACTGCGGTTTGGCGGCTGATTGATACCGGCCCCTTGTCCGGCAGGGAGAACATGGCCATCGACGAGGCGCTGTTTCGCTGTTTTGATCCCGCCTCGTCCCAGCCGACCCTACGGCTGTACGGCTGGCAACCGCCTGCGCTATCGCTGGGCAGGTTCCAGAAGGCGGCAGCTGATCTCGATCTCGACCGCTGCAGGGCCGACAACCTGACCATTGTGCGCCGGATCACCGGCGGCGGTGCCATCTATCATGCTGACGAACTGACCTACAGCCTGGTCTGCGGGCCGTCGCAGATCCCGGCGGCCGCCTCGGTGAAGGATTCCTTTCGGGTCTTGACTGGATTTTTGCTGGGGTTGTACCGGGCCCTGGGGCTGCAGGCCGCCTATGCGGCTGACCTGGCGCCGGCCGGCAGCAGGCTGGGGCAGCGCACCCCGCTCTGCTTTGCCGGTAAGGAAAGTTACGATATCCTGGTCAACAATCGCAAGCTGGGGGGCAATGCCCAGCGCCGCTCCCGCGCGGTCATCTTTCAGCATGGTTCTATTCCACGGGAAAACCGGCTACAGCAGGGTTTGGGCTATCTGAAGATCAAGCCACAGGGGATCGAGCAGGCCAGCACCTGTCTGTCTGATGAGGGGATAACCACCGATTATGACCAGTTGCAGCAGACCCTGGTTGCGCAGTTTCAGGCGCAGCTGGGGGCAAGCCTGCAGGCCAGTGCGCTGACCGCACAGGAAGAGGCGCTGTCGCGCACGCTGGCTGCAGGTAAATATGGCGAAGATCGTTGGAACCTGGAAGGTGAAGAACCATGAAAATCCAACGCAAGCCGGAGTGGCTGCGAAAAAAGGTGCCGCAAGGGGAACAGGCTGCCATGCGGGGACTGTTGTCCGAACTGAAGCTGAACACGGTCTGTCAGCAGGCGCTGTGTCCCAACATTGCCGAGTGTTTCAGCTGCGGCCAGGCCACCTTTCTGATTCTTGGGCGCGACTGCACCCGCCAGTGCAGCTTCTGCAATGTGGATAAAGCTCCCCGACCTTTGCCGCCCGATGCCGACGAACCGCGCCGGGTGGCCGAGGCGGTGCTGCGTCTCAAACTCTCCCACGTAGTGATCACCAGCCCGACCCGTGATGACCTGGATGATGGCGGGGCCGGCCACTACGCCGCAACGGTGGCCGCCATCCGCGAGCGTTCACCGGAGGCGGCAATCGAACTGCTGGTGCCGGACTTCGGCGGCGATGGACAGGCGCTGGCCACGGTGCTGGCGGCCAGACCGGCCATCCTGGCCCATAACCTGGAAACGGTGCCGCGCCTGTATGCGGTGCGGCAAGGGGCCGATTACCGGCGTTCGCTGCAATTGCTGGAACGGGCTGCGCTAGCTACAGATGCTGCGCCGACCAAGTCAGGGATCATGCTGGGGCTGGGTGAAACGGAAGCAGAAGTGCTGGCGGTGCTGCAGGACCTGCGGCAGGTAGGCTGCAGCTACCTGTCCATCGGCCAGTATCTGGCCCCTAGCCGGCGGCATCAACCGGTGGTGGAGTACATCCTGCCCGAACGTTTTGAATTGTGGCGTCAGGCAGCACTGGAGATAGGCTTTCGTCATGTGGAGAGCAGCCCCTACACCCGCAGTTCCTATCATGCCGCCAACTACGCATAAAAAAAGGCCGCCTGGTTGGGCGGCCAATCAAATGGTTCAGCTGTGTTGATCGATCAGGCAAAGGTTGAAAAGCCGTAATCCTGGCTCTTCACCGGTTGCGGAGCCTGCTTGGCGTTTTGTGCCAACAGGTCGGCCATCTTGTTTTGGGCTTCTGCAGCCTGCTTGACCATGGCCGTCGACAGGGCCTGCTGGGTCTGTGACGACTGCATCATCTGGCTGGCGCCGGCGATTGAACTGACATCCATCGTGTGCCTCCTTCACGCATACTGTGATGGTAGCTTACCAATTAAGTAGGGATAAGATCAATGCTTTTTTAGTGTCAGCTTTCGAGCTGCCGGAATCTCTGGTATAGTGTCTGCCACAACAGCGCAAAGAGAGAACGGGGAGGGCTGATGATAACGATTGTATGGTGGCACTGGCTGGTGCTGGGGCTGTGTCTGATCGGACTGGAGTTGCTGATCCCGTCCTTCACCATCGTCTGGTTCGGTCTGGGGGCACTCGCGGTGGGGCTGCTGGTGGCGCTGCTGCCGTTCACCCCGCTCTGGCTGCAGGGACTGATCTGGGCCGTGGCCTCGGTGGCCTTTACCCTGATGTGGTTCAAATACCTCAAGCCCAAGAACAGCATGACCCATGCCGGTCAGTCCAAGGAGGCGATTGTCGGTGAGACCGGCATTGTTATCCGTGGTACGACCGACAGCTACACAAAGGGCAAAGTCCGTTTTCGGATCGCCATCCTGGGGGCCGATGAGTGGACCTGTTATGCCGAAGAACCGTTGAACGTCGGTGAAACGGTGCGGGTGGAGGATATCGAGGGGCAGATCTTAAAGGTGCGTAAACTGTAAACCGGGAGGTAAGCTATGCCAGGAATGATCGTTGTTGGCGTTTTATTTGTGGTGGTGGCCGCCACTATCTTTGCAGGCATCAAGACTGTGCCCCAGGGGCAGGAATGGGTGGTGGAGCGGTTAGGCAAGTACAGCTGCACGCTCAAGCCGGGCTTAAACTTCATCATTCCGTACATCGACAACGTCTCCTACCGGGTCTCCACCAAGGGCGATGTGCTGTCGATCGGCTCTCAGGAGGTGATTACCCGGGATAATGCGGTGATTATCACCAATGCGGTGGCCTTTATCAAGGTGACCGAGCCCACCCGGGCGGTCTATGAGATCCAGAACTACGAGTACGCCATCCAGAACCTGGTCATGACCACCCTGCGGGCGATCATCGGCCAGATGGAACTGAATAGCGCCCTGTCGGAGCGGGAGCACATCAAGGCCCGGCTGCAGGAAAACATCTCCAAAGAGGTGGCCAACTGGGGTATCTACGTGCAGTCGGTGGAGATCCAGGATATCAAACCATCTGAATCGATGCAGAAGGCCATGGAGCAGCAGGCCAGCGCCGACCGCTTCAAGCAGGCCGCTATCCTGGAGGCGGAGGGACGTCGCGAGGCGATGATCCGTGAAGCCGACGGCAAGCTGGAGGCGGCCAAGCGTGAGGCCGACGCCCAGATCAGGCTGGCCGAGGCCTCGGCCCAGGCCATCAAGGATATCAGCAATGCCGTCCAGGATCGCGACCTGCCGGCGGTGTTCCTGTTGGGCGACCGCTACATCAATGCCCTGCAGAAGATGGCCACCTCGCAAAACAGCAAGATGGTGGTGCTGCCTGCCGACCTGCCGGCAGCGGTGCGCGGCATCATGGGTAAAGGGTAGGGTGGGTGCAGCGCAGCCACGATTACTGGATGGCCCAGGCCATCGCCGAAGCCCGCAAGGCTCAAGTCAAGCATGAGGTGCCGATCGGCTGTGTCATCGTCCGTGAGGGCCGCATCATCGCCCGTGCCCACAACCTGCGGGAATCGAAGCAGGACCCGGCTGCCCATGCCGAACTGCTGGCCATTCGTAAGGCCGCCAGGAAGCTTTCTTCCTGGCGGCTGTTGAACACCACGCTCTACGTTACCCTGGAACCGTGCCTGATGTGCATGGGGGCCATCATCCTGGCCCGTATCCCCCGGGTTGTCTTCGGCTGCTTCGACCCCAAGGCCGGCGCTGCCGGTTCCCTGTACGATCTCTCCAACGACCCCCGTTTGAACCACCGCCTGGAACTGGTGAGCGGCATCCGGAGCGCGGAGTGCTCCCTTCAGCTCAGCTCCTTTTTTACTGCCTTGCGTAAACGACGCCGTGGTGAGGCTGAGGGTTGAGTTTTTTTATCGCTTGGTGTATAGAACGTATCGGCCTGAGCGATCAGGCCGTTTGTTTCACTGGAGAGGTGTCCGAGTGGTCGAAGGTGACAGACTCGAAATCTGTTGTACCGCAAGGTACCTAGGGTTCGAATCCCTACCTCTCCGCCATACTCAAAGAAGGGCCTACGGAATTCGTCTGTAGGCCCTTTTGTTCTTTTTACGGGGGCAGCATGTGTCATTATGCACGGTCCATCACGGCAGGTGGCCTGCTGATAGTTAGCATCTTCACAACAGAGTGCATGGCAGGTGCAGCTGTCAGTCAGGTTACGGCAACGCAGCCAGCTGCTGAGGCACAGCATCGGTCACTGAAAAAAGAGTTGTCGAGCGTCAACATCGTGCTTGAGGCATCGGACCAGGAGCTGCGCGACGCCCTGAACCGGTTGCTGCCCCGCGAACTGTACCAGGGGGCTGCCGGTATCCGGGGGCTGACCGCTCGGATGCTGCGTGACGGCTCGCTACAGGTGCAGGCTGCCGACAACTTCATCCACCTGACGGTGCCGGTGGTGGTGACTTTTGGCTACGGTATGTTTGAAACCCTGCCGTTCAAAACCAGCCTCCGGTTCAGGGTGAGCGCTACGGTGAGGCCCGATTGGCAGCTTGACCCGCTGATCCACTATACGGGCCTAAGCGACGCGCTGGTTGAAGAGATCGGTATCGGGCCGCTGGCGATAAAGCCGCGCAGCATGATGGAGGAGCTGACCCGGCCGGTGCAGCGGATGCTTACCGCCCAGGTTGCCCGGAAGCTGCAGGAGCGGTTTCCCTTGCGCAGTCAGGCCGAAAAGGTGTGGCGTGCCGCGCAGAAGCCGATTCTGCTGGACAAGCAGTACCGTGCCTGGCTGTTGCTCGATCCGCAGGAGGCGTTTTTCTATCCGTTGTATGCCCAGCGGGGACAGGTTCGGCTGGGGGTAGGGCTGCGCTCCTACGCGGAGCTGGTGGTGGGTCCAGAACCTGCCGCCCGTTCAGCATTGACACCTTTGCCCAACCTGAAAGCTGCGTCCGGGCAGGACCGTCGATTCCGGGTGGCCCTGCACACCGATCTGTTTTATCGCGATCTGCTGGAGATCGTCACCCCGTTGCTGCTTGATAAGGAGTTTGTCAGCGAGGGACGGCGTGTGATTGTGAAGGGAATTGAGCTGTACGGCAATGGCGACCGGCTGGTGATACGGCTTGCGACGGCGGGTTCTCTGGAGGGAGTGCTGTATCTGACCTGCAGGCCGGTATTCAACCCGCAGACCAGTCTCTTCTCGGTGGAGGATGTGGAATTTGATCTGCAGACCCAAAGCTTGCTGCTTGCAACGGCTGAATGGTTCCTGCATGGCACCATCAGGCAGGCGATCCAGGAACGGCTGAACATGGACCTGAGTACACGTGTCCACCAGGCCCGGGAGCAGGCTGCCAGGGCATTGGCCCGGGTCCAGCTGACTGATGGTATTTATTTGGCAGGAACAGTGCAAGCGATGCGCCTGCACGATGTGCTGTTACAGCAGGATAAACTGTCAATCCAGATCTACAGCGAGGGGGAGAGTGGTGTTGTCCTGCGCTGATGGCAGGCGCCCACTCTCGCTTGCGGTAACAACCTGAGGTGTCTATGACTCACCATCATCATCATCGTGGTTCACAACCCCTGCGGGGGCGCTGGTCCAGCCGACTTGGCTTCATTATGGCGGCGGCCGGTTCAGCCGTGGGACTGGGCAATATCTGGAAGTTCCCCTATGTGACCGGCATGCACGGCGGCGGCGCCTTTGTGCTGTTCTACCTGTTCTGCATCGCCCTGATCGGTATTCCGCTGATGGTGACCGAGATGATCATCGGTCGTCATACCCGCAAGGGGCCGGTGGGGGCCTTCAAGCGTCTGAAAGGCGGCGTCTGGGAGCTGGTGGGCTGGCTGGGGGTCTGTGCCGGGTTTGTGATCCTTTCCTATTACAGTGTGGTGGCCGGTTGGACGGTGGATTACCTCTGGCTGTCGCTGCAGGGCACCTTTAGCCAGCAACATGCCCAGCAGGTGCCGCACCTGTTCACCGGCCTGCTGGCCAGCGATCTCAGCCAGCTGTTCTGGCAGGCCCTGTTCATGTTGGCAACGGTGCTGATCGTGATCGGCGGGGTCAAAAAAGGTCTTGAACGGGCTAACCGGATCTTGATGCCGGTGCTGTTTCTGATCCTGGTCGGGCTGGCAGGTTTCGGCCTGTTTTCGGCCGGCGGCTCTCAGGCGCTGCAGTTCCTGTTCTCGCCCGACTGGTCCAAGCTTGATCCGCCAGCCATGCTGGAGGCGCTGGGCCATGCCTTTTTCTCGCTGAGCCTCGGTATGGGCGCCATCCTGACCTACGGCAGTTATGCCGACGAAGAAATCAGCATCCCCAAGGTGGCGGTCACGGTGTCGGCCATGGATACCCTGGTGGCGCTCTTGTCAGGGCTGGCCATCTTTCCGATCGTCTTCACCTACGGCATGGCGCCGGCCGCCGGACCTGGCCTGGTGTTCAAGACCCTGCCGATTTTGTTCAGTCAGATGCCGGGCGGAAGCGTCATTGCGGTGCTGTTTTTTCTGCTGCTGGTATTTGCCGCGCTCACCTCGGCCATTTCGCTGCTGGAGGTGGTGGTGGCCTACTACTGTGACGAGCGGAAGTGGGATCGCCGCAGGGCAACCGTGGTGATGGGATTGGTGATCTTCGCCATCGGCGTGCCGTCGGCCCTGTCCAACAACCTGCTCAAGGACTGGCAGGTGATCGGCGAGCGGAACGTTCTGGACTCGGTGGATTTTGTGGCCACCAACTATCTGTTGCCGTTGGGGGGGCTGTTGATTACGCTGTTTGCCGGCTGGGTGCTGACACCGGCTGTGGCCAAGGCAGAGCTGACCAAGGGGACGGCCATCGGCTGGTTCTATCCGCTCTGGCGTTTTCTGATCCGCTACGTCTCGCCGGTGCTGGTGGCTCTGGTGCTGCTGAACAAGGTGGGGCTGTTCTAAAAACCAGTTTGGGCACAAACAAAAACCCCGCCGGAGCGGGGTTTTCCAAACAACGATAATCGAAGGTGCGTTACTTCTTCTTGGCTGCCTTCACTTTGAGATCTTTGAGACCTTTGCCCGGGGAGAACTTGGCCGAGGTTTTGGCCGGAATCTTGATCTCTTTGCCGGTCTGGGGATTGCGGCCGGTACGGGCCTTCCGGGTCACGGTGCTGAAGGTGCCGAAGCCGACCAGGGTCAGCTTGTCGCCGGCTTTCATGGCTGCTTCAGTTGCCGCCATAAAAGCGCTGAGGGCCTTCTCGGCCTGGGTCTTGGTGATACCTGCGCCTGCCGCCATCTTTGCAACGAGATCTGCCTTCTTCATTCGGGTCCCCCTTGGGTTTTTTACGCTGCGGACGTCTCCGTCAGCGTTGAAGCTGAATCTGGCATACAATCTTAGCACTGGTTTGAGGCTCTGCAAGTGATCAAGCAATTTTTTCTGCTTCTAACACACTTTTTTTTGTATAGCGAGCGTTCTTTGTGCTTTTAATCTGATTTTAAGCTGGCTTGCAATCAGCTCAGGAAACTGTTGACAGTCGTATCGGGCTGGCAGTAATTTTGACGTTCGGCAGAAGCCGAGTACCAGCAATTACCGGACAGACGGTGCGGCGGCCAGTGGCCGCCTTGTTTTTGGCCGTGGTCACGATCGAACAATGGAGGCTTGCAGATGGATATTTCAGTACTCCCCCTGGCAGCAGGGCAGATGAAGGCAAAGGTGGCTGACGAGTCGCAGCTTGGTTTCGGTCGTATCTTCACCGACCGGATGCTGCTGGTTGAATGGACTGCAGAGAAGGGCTGGCACAATGCCCGTATCAAGCCCTACGAGCCGTTTGTGTTGGATCCGTCGGCCCAGGTGTTTCACTATGCCCAGGAGATCTTTGAGGGGCTCAAGGCCTACAAGTGGGCCGATGGACGGATTGCGCTGTTCCGGCCGGAGAAAAACGCTCGGCGTTTCAATCTCTCGGCCGACCGGCTGTGCATGCCCGAGCTGCCGGAAGAGCTGTTTGTGGAAGGGATCAAGCAACTGGTGGGCCTTGAGCAGGACTGGATTCCCACCGCAGCCGGCACCTCACTCTATATCCGCCCCGCCATGATCGGCGTTCAGCCGGTGTTGGGGGTCAGCCCGTCTGACCATTACTATTTCTTTGTGATCCTCTCGCCGGTGGGGGCTTACTACGCCGCCGGTTTCAAGCCGGTCAACATCATGGTGGAGGATCATTACGTCCGTGCCGTGCCAGGTGGCACCGGCGAGGCCAAGACCGGCGGCAACTACGCCTCATCGCTCAAGGCTGGTCTGGAGGCCAAAAAGAAGGGGTTTGATCAGGTGCTCTGGCTGGATGGCCGCGAACAGCGCTACATCGAAGAGGTGGGCGCCATGAACATGTTTTTCGTCTATGGCAACCGGATCGTTACCTCCGCCCTGAACGGCTCGATCCTGTCGGGTGTGACCCGTGATTCGGTGCTGTCCTTGGGCAAGAAGCTGGGCTGCACGGTGGAGGAGACCAAGATCGACGTCAATGAGCTGATGGCTGATATCAAGGCCGGCAAGGTGACCGAGGCCTTTGGTAGCGGCACCGCAGCGGTGATCACCCCGGTGGGCAAGCTGCACTACAAGGGCGAGACCGTGCCGTTGGGTAACGGCGGCGTTGGTGAGCTGACCCAGAAGCTGTACGATACTCTGACCGGTATCCAGACCGGCGCCCTGCCGGACGAGTTTGGCTGGGTGACCTTTGTGAAGTAACGTGATGACCGAGGCGGGCAGCGATGCCCGCCTCGGCTGTTTCAGGAGGACAGCATGACCGCTGAGCTGCAGCTGCAGACGAGCCGGACGACCGAACTGCTGTCGGTCACCAGCCAGGTGGCTGATCTGGTCAGGCGTAACGGCTGGCAGGACGGAGTGCTGACCCTGTTTGTGCCCCACACCACCGCCGGCATCACCATCAACGAGAATGCTGACCCCGATGTGGCCCGCGACATGCTCTGGTTTACGGAGCAGCTGGTGCCGAACCTGGCCGGTTTTCGTCATGCCGAAGGGAACTCGGCCGCCCACATCAAGGCCAGCCTGTTCGGTTCGTCAGTGCAGGTGATTGTGCGGGGCGGCAGCCTCTGGCTGGGCACCTGGCAGGGGATCTACTTCTGCGAGTTTGACGGTCCCCGCCATCGGCAGCTGCTGCTGAAATTTTCTTGATCAAATTTGTAGGATAATGTGTTAGATTATTTTCATGTAAACGATCAAGGGAGGTGAAGGCAATGCTCAAAACAGCACTTCTAACAGTAGCGATGATGGCTGCCATCTCAACCCAGGCGCTGGCTGCGGGTGATTATCGTGGAGATGAACGCTGTCCATTACCCAAGGACTGGAGCAGGTATTCTGAGCCCTATAACCCGCTGGACCATCCCAGCGACTATCCGACCTTCTACAAGGCCGATTGGCCCGGTTGGTCCTGCTCATATCAGCGGGAGGATGGGGTGATCGTGCAGTATGGCGATAACCGCACACCGCAGCAGCAGTGGCAAGACCTGTGGGGTGGCGGTTCGGATAGCGGCGACGTTAACTAGTCGGCGTACTCCTCTTTCTTCAGGCCGTACTTCTTGATCTTGCGGTAGAGGGTGGCCATGTTCATGCCGGCTTCCTTGGCGGCGCTGTCAACGGCGCCGCCATGTTTTTTGAGCAGATCGCGCAGCAGATCCCGTTCGAACCGTTCTAGCGCGGCGCTGTACGGCTCTTCGCTCATCAGTACCGGCCCTGCCTGCACCGAAGGGAGCGGCCCCTCCGGCAATTCGATCACCTGCCCCAGAGTGTCCAGACTGATGTAGTCGCTGCCTTCCATGGCCATGCAGGCCTCGATCACGTTCTTCAGCTGCCGGATGTTGCCCGGCCACTGGAAGGAGCAGAGCACCTGCATGGCATCCTTCTCGAACCCCTTGATGGTGGTGCCAAATTTAAGGTTCTGCAGGTGGATGAAGTGGGCCGCCAGCAGCGGTATGTCTTCAACCCGCTCCCGCAGCGGCGGCAGGTGCAGGTTGACGACGTTCAGCCGGTAGTAGAGATCCTCTCGAAACTCCCCTTTTTTGACCGCCTCTTTCAGGTCGGCGTTGGTGGCGGAGATCACCCGCACATCGACCCTGGTGGGGGTTGTCTCTCCCACCCGGGTGAACTCCTGTTCCTGCAGAAAACGCAGCAGGGTCTTCTGGACGTTGATCGGCAGGTTGCCCACCTCATCCAGGAACAGGGTGCCGCCGTTGGCCGCCTCCAGCAGACCCTGGCGATTCTCGGTGGCGCCGGTGAAAGCCCCCTTGCGGTAACCGAACAGTTCGCTTTCCAGGATGCTTTCCGGCAGGCCGCCGCAGTTGATGGCCACGAATTTTTTATCCTTGCGGGCTGAGTGGTAGTGTACCGCCTGGGCGATCAATTCCTTGCCGGTGCCGGACTCGCCGGTGATCAGTACCGAGGTGTCACGACCGGCCACCTTGCCCACCTTGTCCAGCACGGTCCGCAGGGCGCCCGAGGCGCCGATGATGTTGTCGAACTGGAGTTTCTCTTCTATCTCCCGCCGCAGCTCCCGGTTTTCCTCCTGCAGCAGGGCCTGCTGCAGGGCGTTCTTGACCCGGTAGACCAGCTCCTGGGGCTCGAACGGCTTGGTCAGCATGTCGTAGGCCCCCTTGCGCAGGGCCTGGATCGACATCTCCACCGTGGCGTAGGCGGTGATGATGATCACCGGCAGGTCCCGGGCCTGTTCCTTGACCCGCTGCAGCACCTCAAGGCCGGTCATGCCGGGCATCTTGATGTCGGTGATCACCAGATCCCAGGTGGCTGGGCTGAACTCCTCCATGGCCTTGACCGGGTTGGTATAGGTCCGCACCAGGTAGCCGTTATCCAGCAGTACCTGCTCCATCATGCGGCACAGCCCTTCTTCATTATCAATCAGCAGTATCCGTTGCTTGTCGGTCATGCCAGTTCCTCATAATCAAGCGGCAGGGTAACGGTGACCGTGGTGCCGTGGCCCGGTTCGCTCTCGATGGTGATGCTGCCGTGGTGCATCTCGATGATTTGGCGGGTGATGGCCAACCCCAGACCGGTGCCGCGGGCCTTGGTGGTGTAGAACGGCTCAAAGATCTTTTCCAGGCTTTCCTGGGGGATGCCGGAGCCGGTGTCGCGGAAGATGACCCGCACGGTGTCATCTGGCCCCGGTGTGGTGGCAACCAGCAGCTCGCCGCCATCCGGCATGGCCCCGCCGGCATTCAGGATCAGGTTGATGGCCACCTGGCGCAGTTGATCTCCGTCCAGCAGCACCGGGGGCAGGTTGCGGTCGAAGCTGGTGCGGATGGTGACGCCGCGCATGTCGGTATGATTAGCCGAAAACTCGACGATCTCGGTCAGCAGCTCGTTGAGGTTGGTCAGGACCAGGGTCGGCCGCGGGGTGCGAGCGTAGGACAATAGATCCTGCACGATCTTCTTGCAGCGTTTGCTTTCGCGTTTGATCTCGTGGATATATTTGTAGTTGGGGTCATCCTCGCTGAGCTTGCCCTCCAGGTAGCCGGCGTAGCCCAGGATTACCCCCAGCGGGTTGTTGATCTCGTGGGCCACCCCTGAGGAGAGCACCCCCAACGAGGCCATCTTGCCCTGTTGTGCCAAGGATGCCTCCATCTCCTGGTTGCGCTGGATGATGTCGGTCATCCGGTTGAACGCCGTTGCCATCTCGGCCAGCTCGTCACTGCCGGATACGGCCATGCGGGCCTTCATGTCGCCCTTGCGCACCTTGCGGATAGTCTCGATCATCTGGTTGATCGGTCTGGTGGCCACATTCGACGCGCAGACGACCAGCAGCGTGGCAAAGCAGCCAACGATGCCGATCAGGATGATGGTACTCCAGAAGATGCGGCTCTTGATGGCGTTGGCCTCTTTGTAAAACTCATCTTCGTAGGAACCGACGGCCACGATCCAGTCCCAGACCGGAAAATATTCATAGCGCACGATCTTCATGCGAGGTTTGGCATCACCCTCGTTCTGCCAGGGATACCTGATCCAGCCGCTTTTATGCTCGATCATCTCGCGGATGAAGGGGTGGCCGTTGGAGTCCGTGGCATCGATGATATTTTTGCCTTCCGATTCCCGGTGGATGGTCAGGGTGCCTTTGCGGTCCATGCAGTAGATGTAGCCGGTCTTGCCGACCCGCTTGTTCTTGATCTTGTCCTTCAGGTTGGCAAAGGAGGCAGAGGCCAGTTCGGTTTCCAGGTCGCCGGTAATATCGAAGCGGTAGTCCTGGAACTGTTTGTCGTAGGAGCGCAGCAGGTCGATGGTGAACTCGGCCATATGCTGCAGGTCGTCCTTGCTGGTCTGGGTGATGCCCAGATAGGCCTTCTGATTGGCGATGAAGCCGGTCACCAGCGCCACCACGATGATCGGTATGATCACCAGCGGCAGCACCAGCAGCAGCAGCTTGCTACGCAGCTTTAAGCGGTCGAAAAAAGGACTGGGCATGGCAGGTCAGATATAGCCTGAAACCGCCACAGAATCAAGGGCGCTACCAGTTTCTGCTGCGCCGGACCGTTTTTCTGGTATATACTGGCAAACCATGAACCATGAAACAGGAACCAGAATCTATCAGACCCTGCAGCACCTGAACAGCAACGTGCTGCAGGGCAAGCAGGATGCCCTGCGGCTGGCCATGGTGGCGATGCTCAGTGGTGGCCATCTGCTGATCGAGGATCTGCCCGGCCTGGGCAAGACCACCCTGGCCCTGGCCCTGGCCGGCAGCACCGGCCTGACCCTGGGGCGGGTCCAGTGCACCAGTGATCTGCTGCCCTCCGACATTACCGGCCTGTCGGTCTTCCGGCGTGAAGAGGGGCAGTTTGTCTTTCTGCCGGGACCGATCTTCAACCAGATCGTGCTGGTGGACGAGATCAACCGGGCCATGCCCCGCACCCAGAGCGCCCTTTTGGAGGCGATGGAGGAACGGCGGGTGACGGTGGAAGGCACTACCCACCCCTTGCCGGAACCGTTTCTGGTGATCGCCACCCAGAACCCCTCCGAACAGACCGGCACCTATCCCCTGCCTGAATCCCAGCTAGACCGCTTTCTGTTGTGCACCGGCATCGGCTATCCCTCGCCTGAGCTTGAAAAGGGGATCATTGCCGGCGGCGGCATTCGCGAGCGACTGGAAGAGCTGCCGCGGCTGCTGGACAGTCAGGAGCTGCTGACGGCCCGCAACGAGGTGTCCCAGGTCCATCTAGCCGACAAGGTGCTTGACTACCTCCATCGTTTTATTGTGGCAACCCGTAGTCATCCGTCCGTGCTGACCGGCCTCTCGACCCGTGCCGCTATCGGCCTGGCTCAGGCTGCCAGGGCGGCGGCCTATCTGGAAGGGCGTGACTATGTGGCGCCGGAGGATGTCCGTGATCTGGCCGTGGCCTGCGGCGCCCACCGTCTGTTGCTGCGCCCCGAACACGAAGCCCGGGACAGAAAGGAACTGATACGGACCATCCTCGCCGAGATAGCGCTGCCTTTGGCCTGAAGCTGACGCTGGCAGGTGGTCTGTATATCCTGATCACCATCCTGCTTGGCTTCGCCGCTGTCAACACCGGCAACAACCTCCTGTTTCTGGTGGTCTCCGGTCTGCTGGCCTTCATGTCGGTTACCGGGTATGCGGGGATGGTGAACCTGCAGCGCCTGCGTGTCGAGCTGCTGCCCCCTTCTGAGCTGTACGCCGGTCAGCCAGCCTCGTTTACCCTGCGGATCAGCAACAGCAAGCGGTTCATTCCGTCGTTCCTGTTGTCGTTCTCCTGTCAGCAGGGCGCTGCGGTGCTGGCCCATCTGCCGGCTGCCGCAACGGTCAATCTGCCGCTTGAGCTGACCCTGCCTGAGCGGGGTTGGACGCATCTGGCGTCGGTACGAGTCAGCTCACCCTTTCCCGTCAGTTTTTTCATCCGTTCCTGGCGTTTGACGATTGATCGCGAACTGTTGGTCTATCCCCGCCTGATACCCTGCCATCAAAGCAGTGGCGGCCGCAGCGGGACCGATGCCGCTGATGGGCGACAAGGTCAGCGGGGCAGCAGCGGCGAGGTGGAACGGATTGTCGAGTACAGCGGGCGGGAGCCGTTGCGCCAGATCCACTGGAAACTGTCGGCCCGTTCCGAGGAGCTGAAGGTCAAACAGTATCGTTCTGCCACGGCAGAACCGTTGATGGTTGATCTGGATAGCTTGCCGGGGCGGCTTGAAGAGCGGATCTGCTGCGCTGCCTGGCTGGTGCACCATTGGGCGGCCGAGCGGCCGGTGGGACTTCGTCTGGGGGATCAGCTGTTGCCGCCACAGGCCGGGCTGCACCAGAGGCATCAGCTGCTGGCTGCGCTGGCTGTCTACAGCAGGGCCTGATGTCTAGTAGGGCTTGTGTGCTGCCATCAGCTCGCTCAGTTGGGTTCGCTGAGACTCGCTGATCAGTTCAAAGGTAACGCCGATGCCTGGCATCTGGTGACAGGTCCCCCAGGGACGCACCCAACGGATGGTGCAGCTGATCAGTGTCGAGTCCGACAAGCCCACAAATCTGACCTTCACCTGCTGCCCGGGCTGGTGGCTGGGGTGGGTGCTGAACAGAAAGCAGCCCTGTGAAGAGACGTTCAGGGTAACGGTCTGCTCCGGCTGGTCCAGGTGCTGGCCATCGAACAGCAGTGCGTTGAGATGGAGCGATACCCGGTCATTGGGGCGTACCAGACGGGGTGTGAACGCGTTACAGATGGTAAGAAACTCATCCAGGGAACGGGCCATGCCATGATGGTTGTCGGCCATCAGCAGCTTGATTGAGTCGGTGGCCGGTGCGATGTTGAGGTAGGCGCTGGGCAGGGCCCTGAGGATGTCTTCCAACTGGTTTTTTTCAGCAGTGCTGGCCTTGGTGATGATCGGCATATCCAGTAATACACCATTAAACAGTGTACGGCAGGTCAAGGCCGGCAGATCTTTCAGCTCGCTTGCCGGCTGGCAGGCAAAACCACGCAACTCCAAGGCTTCACGATAGGTCTGGGTGCGGCTCTCGCTGCGGGCCACCAGGATCAGGGTCGGTGCGTTCATCGGGCTATCCTTGTAACTGGTGAGAGGTTTGCAAGGACAGTCGTGACCTGATCTTGCCAGGGCAGCCAGGCCAGGGCAGCCTCGCGGCGGCCCCAGGGGCTTTCACATTCAAAGCAGACATCCGGCACCAGTTCCTGACAGAGCCTGGGTCGTTCAGCAAAGGGCAGCCGGCAGCCCTCTGCAGCCAGAAAGACACAGCTGCCACTGCCGGGCTGTGCCGACCATCCGCCTAGCTCCCGTTCCTGCTGGGTCGCAGGGCGTGGGTAGTAGATAAGTCTGTGCGGGTCGGGAGAAACGCCGCCCGCTTGATAGGGGATGCCGAGGTGTTCCTCCAGCACCCAGTTGCCGGTGGCAAGGGCCTGCGTCAGCGTTGCGACCAGGCTGTCGTTGACGACAAAACGCTCAGGTGCTTCTATACCCGGTTTGGTCTGGCAGCATTGCCCGCCACAGCGGGCGCAGAGGTGCATATCTTCATTCGAGGTGGTCATGACGGACGCATTGTACCGTGAAAAACTAATCAATGCCAATAGGCGAGAATACGGTCGGGCTTACGACCTGCTTCCTTTTGCAGATGAGGTCGCTGTTGCTGCGGCCAACCATGAGCGTGACGAGCTGCTGGCCTGGCTTGGCGAACATGCCAGCTTCGGCTACGCCGGAACCAAGGTCGACTGCAATCGGCTTTCGCCCGGTTGCCAGCGCTGCGGCGAGGGCAGCTGGTCCTGCCTGTTTATTAACGGTCGTTGCAACGGTCGCTGCTTTTACTGTCCGACCTCACAGGAGGACGACGGGCCGCCGGTCACCAACGGCCTGGCCTTTTCAGCGCCCGAGGAGTATGCCGACTACGTGCAGCGATTTGGTTTTCGTGGGGTCAGTATCAGTGGCGGTGAGCCACTGCTTACGCCGCAGCTGACCCTGGCCTACCTGCGTGCGGTGCGGCAACGCTGCGGTTCTGACCTACACCTCTGGCTGTACACCAACGGCATCCTGCTAACCAAAGGGCTCTGCCAAGAGCTGCGTGAGGCCGGTCTGGATGAGATCCGTTTCGACCTGGGGGCGGTGCGCTACCATCTGAAAAAACTGCGGCTGGCAGTAGGCGTGATCCCCACGGTCACGGTTGAGATACCGGCAGTGCCTGAGGACGAGCTCCTGATGCAGCGCACAATGCGCGAGCTGGCCGCTGCCGGCTGTAATCACCTTAATCTGCACCAGCTGCGGTTGACCCCCCATAACCTGCCACACCTGCTGGAGCGGAACTACACCTTTGTGCATGGCGAGAAGGTAACGGTGCTGGAATCGGAACTGACTGCACTGCGACTGGTGCGTTACAGCATCGAACAGGGGATCGGCCTGCCGGTCAATTACTGCTCATTCCCTTACAAGCGCCGATTCCAGCATGCCGCTGCCCGTCGGCGGGCGGCGCTGTCTGTCTGCGGTCCTGGTGAGCAGGTTACCGACAGCGGTTATCTGCGGGTGCTGGGGGAGGGGACGGTGCAGTACAGCGAGGCCGCCATTCTGCAGGCCCCCTCTATGCGTGGTCCTTTTGAAAAGATCATGCTGCAGGGGGGGCGGCCGTTGTACCTGGAACGCCAGCCGCTTACGCCGCCGCTTCCCGTGACGGAACAGGAGGCTGCCGGGCTTGCTCGCGGGGAGCTGCCTGAGCGACTCAAGACCTGGGAACTGATTACCACAGGTCTGGCACCCTATTTTTAGCATAGGCTGAAATGGATGCGGCGCGCGCACCGTTTGTTGCAAAAATGCGAATAAGGTCTGCTGCCGACAGGCATTGTTTGCAATACTGCAATAGTTGACGGCGACACTCTTCTCGTCAGCAATGCTAATCGTCCAATATCAGGGCTTTTTATCTATTTCATACAAGATGCTAGGGTTTGGCACGTCAGTTGCCTTGTAGATAGCTGGTACTCCAACTGGAACCACTATCCCTGCAAGGAGGGTTTTCATGACGAATCCGCACGAGAGTAAAGGCTGGCAGGTCGTTATTGCCGGCACCGGCATCAACCTGGCCCTGGGCGTGCTCTACGCCTGGAGTATCTTCAAAGAGGCGATTGTCACTTCCATCAAGACCGGTGGTCCCGGCGCCTTCCAGTGGGACCTGGCTTCGGTTGGCACCCCCTACGCGGTCAGCTGTCTGGTGTTTGCCTTTGCTATGATCATCGCCGGCAAGGCCCAGGATAAGATCGGTCCGGCCAAGACGGCCCTGATCGGCGGCCTGCTGGTGGGGGCCGGCTTTGTCCTGTTGGGCTTTACCAACAGTTTCCTGGCCTGGATTATCGGCTTTGGCGTGCTGGCCGGAGCTGGTTTCGGCTTTGGCTATTCTGCCGCCACGCCGCCGGCTATCAAGTGGTTCTCTTCGGCCAAGACCGGTCTGGTGGCCGGCATCGTGGTGGCCGGTTTCGGTCTGGCGCCGGTCTATATCGCACCGCTGGCCAAGTTCCTGCTGGGGCATTTTGGTATTCAGAACTCAATGCTGATCCTGGGCATCGGTTTCCTGGTGGTGGTCTGCGGCCTGTCCTTTCTGCTGGTCAACCCTCCCAAAGGGTATGTGCCCCGTGAGGTGCTGCGTGGCTACTATCCAGCCCTGGATGCGGAAAAGAAAAAGAAGGAAGAGTCGAACGCCGAACTGGGTGAGGTATTGCGTTCTCCCAAGTTTTACGTGTTGTGGTTCTGCTTCTTTATCGGTGCTGGCGCCGGTCTGATGGTGATCGGCAGTGTGGCCGGCATGGCCAAGGCCAGTATGGGCGAGATGGCCTTTGTGGCGGTTGCCATTGCCGCCGTGGGTAACGCAGCTGGACGGATCGTGGCCGGTGTGCTTTCCGACCGGATCGGTCGTCGCGCAACATTATTCATCATGCTGGCCTTTCAGGCCTGTCTGATGTTTGCCGCCATTCCGATCACCGCCAATCCTAACGCGGTAATGCTGGTGATACTGGCCACGTTTATGGGCTTCAACTACGGCTCCAACCTGGCCCTGTTCCCTTCCTTTGCCAAGGATTACTGGGGGCTCAAGAACTACGGCCTGAACTACGGTGCCCTGTTTACCGCCTGGGGTATGGGTGGTTTCGTGCTGGTGCAGGCTGCCGACAAGATCAAGGCTATGCCCAACGGCAACACCAACGCCTTTATTGCAGCCGGTATCCTGCTGGCCTGCGGCGCCGCGATGAGTGTGTTCCTGGCAGACAAGAAGAAGGCTGTGGCCGGCGAAGAAGTGCCGTCCCGCTGGCAGGAGTTCTGGGGCGAGTTCTCGCTGGGCTTCAAGGTGTTCCTCGGCTTCGAGGAGCCTCAGGTCCGTGCTCCCCGCAACTGGGATGCCATTGAGGCAGAGCGCTCCAAGGCCTGATCGGCTCTGGAGAGAGAATAACCGCAAACGCCCCGGCCATCAGGCCGGGGCGTTTGTCATTTGGTCGTTTGTAAAAGATAGCTAGGGACAGCGTTGGGCTGCCTTTGCCAGATCGGAGCGCACCTGGCGGGCAAATTGATCAATCCGCGTCAGATGATCCCGTTGCGTGTCGTCAAGGATCCGCAGAATCCGCTCCACTTCCGGAGAATCACCGGCAAAGCGCTCAAAGACGTGACGCTCAATGAACGATTTTTCCGTGTCCACCACCAGTGAGAGCGCTTTGGGCAGGTCTAACGTCCCTGCTTCAAGGGCATCGTGTATCCCTTTGACGTATGCTATCAGGGCGTTCAGGGTGTAGGTGCGTGTTTTACCCTCACTGAATACAGCCGTGCCACTGCTGATACAGTTCTGGAGATGATCGATCCAGCCGGCATGCTCCTGTTCTTCGCTGGCCAACGCTAAAAACTGGTCTGCGTAAGCCGGAAAAGACTGGGCCAGCTTTTGGTACAGGCGGGCCATCTGCAGTTCCTGATCCTTGTAAAGCTGAAGCAGTTTTTGCTGGAACGGTTCAAGCGGCACGTTGGCTCCTCAGGTGTATTGTTGCTGGGTGCTTCATAGCACAATCGCAGAGACGGGGCAATCGGCTTGCTTGAGCTTTTCAGGTTGTGCGCTACACTGATAACGTTGTGTACCCGTGTCTGACGAGGTTGCGATGAATCAGTACCTACTTGAGAAACTCCTGCAGCCTGAATGCTATCCGGAGCCGACCAGTGCGGTGCGCCATCTGCAGACCCATATCTCCCACCTGTTTCTGACCGATCAGTACGTCTACAAACTGAAAAAGCCAGTTGATTTTGGTTTTCTTGATTTTACCACCCTGGAGCGGCGACGTCATTTCTGTCACGAGGAGTTGCGTCTGAACCGGCGCCTTTCGCCGGACATCTACCTGGAGGTGGTGGCGCTGCGTGACGATGGCAGTGGCGGACTCTGTTTCGGTGGAGAGGGGCAGCTCATCGAGTATGCGGTCAAGATGCGCCGTCTGCCCGAGGAGCGGATGTTGGACCGGCTACTGGCTGCTGACCAGATAACGGCAGCTGACATCGAGGCCATTGCCCGTGTGGTGGCTGCCTTCCATGCTGCTGCCGCCACTGACCAACGGATCGCCTCCTTTGGTTCAGTAGCCGTCATTCGGGCCAACTGGCTGGAAAATCTGCGACAAACCCTGCCCTATTGCGGTGTTACCTTGTCCCGTGCTGATCATCAGCTGATTGGGGACTGGGCGTTGACAACCCTGGACAGTGCAGCGGCATGTTTTGACGAGCGGGTGTCAGCAGGCTTCATTCGGGAGTGCGACGGCGACCTGCATACAGAAAACATCTGTCTTGATGGTCAGGTGCATATCTTCGATTGCATCGAGTTCAACGAACCGTTTCGCTACAGCGACACCGCCGCCGATGTGGCCTTCCTGGCTATGGATCTGGAGAACCATGGCCGTCGCGACCTGGCCGAGCTGTTTGTGGCCGCCTATTGTCAGGAAAGCGGCGATACCGGGTTGCTGGCGGTGTTGTCGTTGTATCTGGTGAACCGGGCCTTTATCCGTGGCAAGGTTGAGAGCTTCAGGCTGGATGACCCGCTGATTCCAACGGCTGATAAGCAGGCTGCGGCACATCGTGCATCACGTTTCTTTCGGCTGGCCCGGGGCTATCTGCTGCGCCGGCGATTGCCCCGCTGCCTGCTGCTGACCTGTGGTCCTACCGGGTGCGGCAAGAGCAGTTTTGCCGTTGAACTGTGCTTTCAACTGGGGATTGGACATCTGCAGGCCGATCGGGAACGCAAGCTGTTGGCCGGGATCCGGCCAACGGAGCGCGGCGCTGCCATCTACACCGCCGACTGGAACCGCGCCACCTATGAACGGCTGGCTGAACTGGCCGCTGCCGAACTGGCCGCCGGTCGCAGTGTGGTGGTGGATGCGACCTTCCGGTCCGCCGCCGACCGTGCCCGTTTTGGCTTGCTGGCGGCAGAGGCGGGGGTGCCGTTGATCATCTGTGCGTTGGTCTGCCCAGCCGAGGTGGTGCGGCAGCGGCTTCTGGACCGCCAGCAATCAGATGACAGTGTCTCCGACGGTACCTGGCCGGTCTATCAGCGGCAGATTGCCATCTTTGAGCAGCCTACCGACGCAGAGGGACAATTGCTGGCTATTGATGCAACAAAGCCGGTAACGGCGATGGTTGAGCAGGCATTGAGCGGTTTGGCGCTGCTTCTCTGAAGGGGTGGTTTGTGTAACTGCCAGGTAAAAGTTGGGCCCACCTGATTTTTTTAGATACATGTCTGAAATAGTGTGCTAGGGTGTGACATCTTTTGAAGTTTACTACCCTGGAGACTTTAGAAGCTCCGGGGTTTTTGTTTAACAGATTTACGAACACTTGCGCTATCGCAGGTGCATTACACGCGAAGGTAGAAGAAGGAGAAGTACGGTATGACAACAGGTAGGGTTAAGTGGTTCAATGACAGCAAGGGGTTCGGTTTTCTGGAGCAGGAGAATGGCGAGGACGTGTTCGTACATTTCTCCGCTATCAACGCCAATGGTTTCAAATCCCTTGCTGAAGGGGATGCGGTCCAGTTCGAGGTGGTCAAGGGCCCCAAAGGGCTGCAGGCTGCCAACGTGACCCGCATTTAAGCAGGTTTAAGTGTCAGCATTCGAAAGCCCCGGCCTCTGGCCGGGGCTTTTTTTGTCTCAATCGCCACTGACTGTCAGATAGGGCGAGTCAAGCCCATGCTCTGCCAGATAGGAGCGCACAGCGGCACCCCCTGACATCAGTAGTTCATCCAGCCGGTGTTCCAGCGTCAGCCAGACCAGCCAGGGTAGGTTGCCCAGCAGTGAACAGCCGTAGTCCTGCTCCATCTCACGCAGGTGTGCCAGTTCAAGCTCCTGGGCCAGCTCCTGCGGAGTTGCGGCGTAGTGGGTCGGAAAGGCAACCACCGAGCGGTCCAACTGCTCCATGAACTGCTGTTTTTGCTCATGGGAAAGGGCTCCAAAATCGGCGGTGCACCAGTGTGGCTCTCTGGTTGAAAGCAGGGAACGGCAGGAGAGGGGCCGCTGCTGGTAGACGCCGCAGCTGCCGTCCTGCTCCAGAAACGGACAGGGACCTGCCTGGTCGCGGTAGCTCTTGAGCCAGTCCTTCAGCGAACCGGCCTGTTGAGCGCATTTCGCAATAACGGGAATGGCCGCCTGCAGGCGTGCCTGTTGTTCCGGTGTCACTACGCAGGCAATGGCAATGGCCTCAGTGGCGGTGCAGTTGACAACCAGGCGGCAACAGCCGCTGCAGCCCTTGCCGCAATAGATGCTGCCGCCCCGCTGCCGGTATTCGCTTAACCATGCCCCGCAGAACTGATCGAAGCATTCCTGTTTTTGACGCACCGCCTGCATGCGTGTATCATGTGACATAGGTTGCATCTCCCTCTGCGCGATCATACGACAGCAGGGCATAACGGTGCAATCCTGCAACTGGATTTGATGAAGAAAGGAGTGATGCAGATGCAGCAAGGCTATTATGTGCCCGTTGGAATCGAGAGCATCGAGCCGGACATGTTTCCGGATGTGGCGTTGTATCTGCGCAGCGGCGGCAATTACGTGCTCTACAAGAATAACGGTCGTCTGTTCTCCAAGCAGGATGCCCAACGGCTGATGACCAACAATATCGACTTCCTGTATGTCAGCCCGGCCGACATGGAGGTGATCAACCAGTATATGGAGTCCAATGCCGAACGGTTCCTGACCAGTGCAAGCTTCGATGGTCGTACCAAAGGCAAGATTATCTACCAGACCTCGATCAACTTTGTGGGGGATATCTTCCAGAATCCCGGCAAGGCCGGAGACCTTAACCGCAGCAAACGCCTGATCGAAAACCTGATGACCTATCTCTCCAGCGATCGTGATGCCCTGACCTCGCTGGAAACGGTCATGACCAAGAATTACTACACCTTTGTCCATTCGTTGCAGGTGACGGCGCTCTCGCTGCTGGTACACGCCGAGGCTTTTATGCTGGCCCACGACGAGATGGTGGACGTCGGTATCGGTACCTTGCTGCACGATTTCGGCAAGATATTCATCTCGCAAGAGATACTCAACAAGACCGGCAAACTGAGCGACGAAGAGGTGGCGGCCATCAGGCGACACCCGATGGATGGCTACACCTACCTGAAGGAAAACACCAGTCTGAACGACATCTGTCTGGCGATCGTGCGGGACCATCACGAGCGGATCAACGGTAACGGCTATCCGCAGGGGCTTAAAAAAGAAGCTATTTCACGCAGTGCCCAGGTGGGGGGACTGTGCGACGTCTACTGCACCCTGACCATTGACCGCAGCGGCCGTACGGCCCTGCCGCCCTACCTGACGATCCAGGTGATGCGGCAGGAGATGAAAGATGCCTTTGACAAACGCCTGCTTGATATCCTTGAGGGCTTGACCTGTACCGAGGATGCACAGCAGTTGGTACTTTAAAAGCAGCACGAGGGAAATGTATGCAGAAACAGGTTTACGTTATTGGACACCGCAACCCCGATACCGACTCCATAGCCTCGGCCATCGCCTATGCCGACTTCAAGCGGCGGCTGGGATATAAACAGGTGACCGCTGCCATGGCCGGCGCACCCAATCCGCAGACCAGCTACATTCTCAACCGCCTGGGGGTGGAACCGCCCCTGTATCTGGCCGACGTACATCCCAAGGTGCGTGATGTGCTGGGTCGCGGGCCGATTACCGCCGCTGCCGGCATGCCGCTCAAGGAGGCCCTGGAGCTGTTTCACCAGCATGCCATCAGGGTATTGCCGGTGGTGGACCAGGCCAGGACGCCACAGGGAGTGGTCTCGTTGCTCAAGCTGTCGGAGAAATATCTGGTGGCCGGCAGCGACCGTCGCCGCGGGGTGGACAGTTCGCTGCGCAACCTGTGCCATTGTCTTGAGGCCAGCGTGCTTTGCGGTGAGCTGGACGATGAGCTGGAACACCTGCACCTGTTCATCGGGGCGATGACCGAACAATCCTTCAGCACCCGGATCGCCGGCTATGATCCATCGAGCCTGCTGGTGCTGACCGGCGACCGGCCCTCAATCCAGCATGCCGCCATTGAGATTGGCGTCCGGCTGCTGGTGGTTACCGGCGGGCTGCCGGTTGATGATGCTCTGCTGGCGGCTGCACGCGGCAAAGGGGTGGTGGTCATCTCTACCCCTCACGACACGGCATCGGCCACCTGGCTGGTACGGCTCTCGACGCCACTGGCCTGTTTCATGGATCAGAAGTTCGAACAGATCGGCGTGGCGGAGCCGCTGGAGCATCTGCGTCTGAAGTTGCTGCACTCCGGTGAGCCGGCGGTGGTGGCGGTGGAGGAGGATGGCTCCATTGCCGGCATTGCCACCAAATCGTCCCTGCTGACACCGCTACCCTACGCCTTGATCCTGGTGGATCATAACGAGCTGTCCCAAGCGGTGCCGGGTGCCGAGTCGGTTGATATCCTGGAAGTGATTGATCACCACAAGCTGGGCAACCCGGCCACCCACCAGCCGATCACCTTCATGGCAGCGCCGGTGGGCAGCACCTGCTCCATCGTGGCCTCCCTCTACCGTGAACGGGGGTTGGTGCCTGATCAGGCGATCGCTGGTCTGCTGCTGGCCGGCATCATGTCCGATACGATCATCCTCAAATCTCCCACCACCACGCGCCGTGACCGTGAACTGGTGGCCTGGCTGGAGCCTTTGGCCGGGCTGGAGCACACCGCTTTCGGTCGCGACATCTTTGCTTCCTGCAGCGGCTTCTCTGCCCATGGGACCACCAAACAGGCCGTGCGTGCCGACTTCAAGCACTTCACTGCCGGAGAGACGCTCTTTGGCGTTGGCCAGGTGGAGGTGGTGGGCTTCGACGAGTTCTTTGAGCTAAAGGATCAGCTGCGTGAGGATTTGCGGCAGATCAAGCAGGCTGACAAACTCCAACTGGCCGGCCTGATGGTGACCGACATCTACAGTGAGACCACTCTGTTTCTGGCCGAGGGCAAGAATGAACTGGCCCACCTGATGGGCTACCCCCAACTGGAGCCGCACCTGTATGAGCTGAAAGGGGTCATGTCCCGCAAGAAGCAGATGGTGCCCCACCTGCTGAAGGTGCTGGGTGCACTCTGATCTGCATTTCTTCAATTGACCTTGAGCAGTCGAACTGCTACTGTACAACTACTATTACACGCTGTTCCAGGAAGATAACGATTACCATCAGCATTCGTCAGCCCCGGAAACCTTCGGGGCTTTTTTCTTGTGCAGCACGAAAGAAGGAACATCCATGCCGTTTCAATCATTTAGCCTGCACCCCAAGGTGCTGAACGGCGTTTCAAGCGCCGGCTATCAAACCCCCACCCCGATCCAGTCCCAGGCCATTCCCAAGATCATGGCCGGACACGATATCATGGGCCTGGCACAGACCGGCACCGGCAAGACCGCTGCCTTTGCCCTGCCGATCCTGCACCGTCTGATGCAAGGGCCCCGCAAGCAGGTGCGGGCGCTGGTGATTGCCCCCACCCGTGAACTGGCCGAACAGATCAACGACGCTCTGCAGGAGCTGGGGCAGCAGACCCGTCTGAAGAGTATCACCGTCTATGGCGGGGTCGGCGTCAACCCGCAGATTGAGAAACTGAAAAACGGGGTGGAGATCGTGGTGGCCTGCCCCGGCAGGTTGCTGGATCATATCAGTCAGGGCACCATCGACCTGAGCCATCTGGAGTTGCTGGTACTGGATGAGGCCGACCAGATGTTCGACATGGGCTTTCTGCCCGACATCCGGCGTATCCTCAAGCATCTGCCTAGCCAACGTCAGACCATGTTGTTTTCAGCCACCATGCCGGCTGAGATTCGCGGTCTGGCCCGCGAAATACTGCGAGACCCGGTGACGGTACAGGTGGATACGGTGGCCCCGGCCGCCACGGTCAGCCATGCCCTCTATCCGGTGGCCCAACACCTGAAGACTCCACTCATGATGCAACTGCTCAAGCATACCGATACCGAATCGGTGCTGATCTTTACCCGCACCAAGCACCGTGCCAAACGGTTGGGCGAGCAACTGGAAAAGGCCGGCTACACCGCAGCCTCATTGCAGGGCAACCTGTCCCAGAACCGTCGCCAGGCAGCTATGGAGGGATTTCGTAGTGGTACGTTCCAGATCCTGGTGGCCACCGATATCGCTGCCCGGGGTATCGACGTCTCCCAGGTATCACACGTGATCAACTATGATATTCCCGATACCACCGAGGCCTATATCCACCGCATCGGCCGTACCGGTCGCGCTGCCAAGAGCGGCGACGCCTATACGTTGGTAACTGACGAGGATGGTGCCATGGTGCGGGCCATAGAGAAGACGCTGGGCACCGCCATCGAACGCCGCACCATCGCCGGGTTTGACTACACTGTGCCGGCCCCGCGCAAGGATGACGAGTTTGCCCGGCCACCCCGTCAGCCGAATCCGCGACGCAAACCGGCGGCTCAGCCCGCAAAAACCGGCCATCCGGTGGATGTAAAAAAACGTGGACCCCGGCCGGCAGGGGCTTCAAGTCACGCGGGAAGAGCTCGCTAGCCAGCTATCCCGCATAAATTCTGGATCAGCGAGACATACAAAAACCCTTTGTCATTTCGCGCATATCTGTGGTATTTTGTCGCTCCCTCCCACCGCGCACACTGTCCTTCGGAGAGGTTTTCCGTCTGTACGGGGGTCGTTAGATGCACAGACTGCAACCATGGCTGAAGAAGCTGTTTACGCCGATCACCATCATGTTGATTCCCCACACCCGGGTGGGTACCTTCAATCTCAAACTGCCGCTGGTTGTCTTGGGGATGCTGGTAATCTTTGCCGGGGTGGGGGGGGTCTACACCCTTTCGCTCACCTACCACGCCGTTGATTATTTCGTTTTAAAGCGCAAGTACAACGATCTGGCTGGGCAGTTACAGTCGGTGCAGGGCAGCATCCATTCCCTGAAGCAGGCCGAGGCTGAGTTTAAGCGCTTACTCTCACTCGGTTCGCGTAAACAGGTCCTGGATGCTGCGGTCACGGAACCGAGTGACGGTTCGATTGATATTGAGGAGCTGAAGCAGCAGATTGACGCATCGCTGAAGTCGGTGGTCGGTATCCGCACCTACCTGGCGCAACAGCGTGATCTCTATCGCTCGACACCCCAGGGATTGCCGGTGGCTGGCCGCCTCAGCTCGGGCTTTGGCATGCGGCTGCATCCCAAGTATGGTAAGCAACGCTTCCATAGTGGTATTGACCTCTCAGCGCAGCGGGGCACCCCGGTGCAGGCCACCGCTGATGGCATTGTCAGCGTGTCCGGCTACGGCGCCGGCAACGGCAACGTGGTGGTGATCGAGCATGGCCACGGTTTCAGCACCGTCTATGCCCACAACGATCGCAACACTGCCCGAGTGGGTCAGACCGTCAAGCGGGGCGAACAGATCGCGATGGCCGGCGCCACCGGTGTTGCCACCGGTGTCCATGTGCACTACGAGGTTTGGCGCCAGGGCAGGCCGGTGGACCCGGCTGACTTCATCAAAGAGTCAAACGAACGAGTAGCGTTACGATAAGGAGGCGTCTGGATGTTTTCTGCAAAGCAACAGAAGCTGGAAGTGATCATCGGTCCGGAGTCAGCGATACGTGGTGATCTGACCTCAAAGGGCACGATCCGTGTTGATGGCGCCATTGAAGGCAACGTAACCGCCGATTGTGTGATTATCGGTGAAAAGGGGCTGATCACCGGCGATGCAGTGGTGCGCCAGATGATCATCGGCGGCAGGATCGAGGGGCATGTCAGGGCTGCTGAAGGGGTGGAGATTCAGCGTACCGGCGATGTCTGCGGTGACATCAGCGCAGCTCGATTGACGATTGCTGATGGTGCCCAGTTTGACGGCCGCTCCACCATGAAGCGTGCCAACGCCAAGGAGATAGGCTACAGCGGTAGCGAGGAACTTGCCAACGTCTGATAGACGTAAGCGCAACGAGCATGCAGACCACAGCAAAGCCCCGTCAGAAGTTTCTGACGGGGCTTTGCTGGTTCTGGCTGCATAGCGTGGTTATTTGTTGTGGCCTTTGCCTTTGCCCTTACCCTTGCCGGGTCTGTCGTCGCCACCACCGCCCTGCTGGCCGGTGTAGCGCAGGTTGCCGTTCTTCAGGGCATGGAAATCAGCTGAGCCCGGTTTGATGCCCAGTTCTTTTGCCATGGCGCCCCAGCCTTTGGTCTTGTTGCTGCGGTAGGTCTGCAGTACCACCGGGGCCGGCTTGCCGGCCATTTGGCCCAGTTGGAAGGTCATAAAGACATCGGCCGGGGCAGCTACCTGGGCAAAGACCGCATCCACCTGGGGCAGCGGCACACCAAACTGGGCGGCGATGCCGGCCTTGAAGCCGGGCAGGTCGGCGCGGGCCTGTACGTTCAGGTTGGCGAGGAAGCCGTCCAGGCTGGCCCAGGCTGCGGTTGAGAATGTCAGGATCATGCTGCACAGTGACAGGATCAGGATACGTTTCATCGTGACACACTCCTCAAAAGATGGAAATTGTAAGGCGAACTATAGCAGCTTCGCCGGCAAGTGCAATAGCGTTAACGGCAAAAGCCCCGTCAGAGTTCGCTCTGACGGGGCTTTGTGGTGTTTGACAAATGAGTCTTACAGACCCAGCTGCTTAAAGAAGTCGTTACCCTTGTCATCAACCAGGATGAAGGCCGGGAAGTTTTCGACCTCGATCTTCCAGACCGCTTCCATGCCAAGTTCAGGGAAGTCTATGCACTCGACCTTCTTGATGTTCTCCTCAGCCAGGATGGCGGCCGGTCCGCCGATGGAGCCCAGGTAGAAACCGCCATGCTTCTTGCAGGCATCGGTGACCTGCTGTGAGCGGTTGCCCTTGGCGATCATGATCATGGAACCGCCGTTTTCCTGCAACAGGTCAACGTAGGAGTCCATCCGGCCGGCAGTGGTCGGGCCAAAGGAGCCGGAGGCCTTGCCAGTCGGAGTCTTGGCCGGCCCAGCATAATAGATCGGATGATTCTTCAGGTAGTCAGGCAGCGGCTTGCCGCTGTCCAGAATCTCCTTGAACTTGGCATGGGCGATGTCGCGGCCCACCACGATGGTGCCTGAGAGCAGCAGGGCGTCACCCACCTTCAGACCGGACAGCTCTTTGAGGGTCTCGGCGATCGGCTTGGACAGGTCGATCTTGTGTCCGTGCTCATGCTTAGCCATGCGGTACTGCTCCGGCAGCAGGCGGCCCGGATCGCGGTCAAGCTGTTCGATGAACAGGCCGTCCTTGGTGATCTTGGCCTTCAGGTTGCGGTCGGCGGAGCAGGAGACCGCCATACCCACCGGGCAGGAAGCGCCGTGGCGGGGCAGGCGGATCACGCGCACGTCATGGGCGAAGTATTTGCCACCGAACTGGGCGCCGATCCCCAGCTTTTGGGCTGCTGCCAGCAGTTTGCCTTCCAGTTCCACATCGCGGAAGGCTTGGCCATGCTCGTTACCCTGGGTGGGCAGGCCGTCCAGGTCACGGGCGGTGGCCAGCTTGACGGTTTTCATGCAGGCGTCGGCCGAGGTGCCGCCGATCACAAAGGCGATGTGGTACGGGGGGCAGGCGGCGGTGCCCAGGTACTTCATCTTCTCGATCAGGTACTTCTCCAGCTTATCAGGGGTCAGCAGCGCCTTGGTCTCCTGATAGAGCATGGTCTTGTTGGCGGAGCCGCCACCCTTGGCCATGAACAGGAATTTGTAGTAGTCGCCGCTGGTGGCCAGGATGTCGATCTGGGCCGGCAGGTTGGTGCCGGTGTTGGTCTCCTTGTACATATCCAGGGCCACGGTCTGGGAGTAGCGCAGGTTTTCTTCAGTGTAGGTCTTGTAGACCCCTTTGGAGAGATATTCCTCGTCGTTACCGCCGGTCCATACCTGTTGGCCCTTCTTGGCGACGATGGTGGCGGTGCCGGTGTCCTGGCAGAGCGGCAGTTCGAACTTGGCGGAAACCATGGCGTTGCGCAGGAAGGCCAGCGCAACCCCTTTGTCGTTCTGGGATGCCTCCGGGTCGGCCAGAATCTTGGCAACCTGCTCGTTGTGGCTGGGACGCAGCAGGAAGGAGAGGTCTTTCATGGCCTGATTGGCCAGTACGGTCAGCGCCTCGGGGTCAACCTTGACCACCGGCTTGCCGTCAAACTCCGACACAGAGACGTATTTTTCAGAGCCCTCGATCTTGTAATAGCTGGTCTCATCCTTGGCAAGGGGGAACGGCTCCTGATAGATAAACGGTTTGGTAGACATCGGTACAACTCCTTTCGTCAACGTAGGTTCGGACGCTGTCCGGTAGTGTATACACGAAAATATTTCGCATACTAAGCAAAACACCGGGTCTTGTCGAGTGCTAAGTTATTCTTGCTTAATTTGACGTGTTTGGTGGGGTATGGTAGGTATGCTGCGGAGTAACCAGTCCGTGTGCAGGGGAGAGCGTCATGTTCAGGCAGATCCGTGATGATATCAACTCGGTCTTTGACCGCGATCCGGCTGCCCGCAGCAGCCTGGAGGTCCTGTTCTGCTACCCAGGGCTGCACGCAGTCTGGTTCCATCGCCTGGCCCACTGGCTCTGGACCCATGAGCTGTTTTTTCTGGGGAGACTGACCTCCCACCTGGGACGTTTTCTGACCGGGATCGAGATCCACCCGGGGGCCAAAATCGGCAGACGCTTTTTCATCGACCACGGCATGGGGGTGGTGATCGGTGAGACCGCCGAGATCGGTGATGACGTCACCCTGTACCACGGCGTGACCCTGGGTGGGGTGACCTGGGACAAGGTCAAGCGCCACCCGACGCTTGAAGACAAGGTCGTTATCGGTTCCGGCGCCAAGGTGCTGGGGCCGTTTACTGTGGGGCGGGGAGCCAAGATCGGCTCCAACTCGGTGGTGGTGAAAGAGGTGCCACCCAACGCCACGGTGGTGGGGATACCGGGCAAGATAGTGCTGGCGCCGGAGGCTGCTGCTGATGGGCGGCCTGACCTTGAGCACGGCAAGCTGCCCGACCCGTCGGCCACTGCCATTGCCTGCCTGTTTGACCAGTTGAAAGGGCTCGAAGAAAAGTACGACGCACTGCTCAAAGAGCATCAGGATCTGAAACAGCGGCTCGTTGACGACGGCCCAAAATCGTGAGATAAGAACGTCTATGATCAAGCGTCAAACCACCATCAACCGTATCTTCAAACTGTCCGGCATCGGCCTGCATTCTGGCCATCAGGTGAATCTCGAGTTTATTCCCCGTCGTGAGCAAGGGATCGTCTTCGTGCATAACGGCGTGCAGATTCCGGCCCGCTACGACCAGGTGGCCGATACCCGGCTCTCGACCCTGATTGCCAAGGATGGCGCCACGGTTTCCACCATCGAACACCTGATGGCGGCCTTTTACTTTGCAGGCATCACCAACTGTCTGGTGTATATCGACGGGCCGGAAGTGCCGATCCTGGACGGCTCGGCCTGGGAGTTCTATCAGGGGATGTGGAAGGCCGGGGTCTACGAGTTTCCCGAGGAGCAGGTCTACCTGAAGGTGCTGCAGCCGGTGGAGGCCAGCCACGGTGATGCCTGGGTCAGGATTAAACCGCTCAACACGCTGGACATCACCATGACCATCGAATTCCGTCAGCCAGTCGGTCTGCAGCGTCGACGGGTCTCCGATGTGGAAAACGCCTTTTCGATCCTTAACTCACGCACCTTCACCATGCTGGAGGAGATCGAGGCCATCAAGAAGATGGGGCTTGCCAAGGGGGGCTCTCTGGACAATGCCGTGGTGGTGGGTGAGGATGAGATCTTGAACCCGCAGGGCTTGCGCTACCGCAAGGAGCTGGTCAACCACAAGATCCTTGATCTGATCGGTGATCTGTACACCAGCGGCCACCGCATCCTGGGTAAGGTGGAGGCCCACAAGACCGGCCATCATTTAAACAACCTGCTGCTGAAACAACTCTTTTCCGACCCTGCCAACTACCAGATCTATTGAGGCGGTGCTTCCCCAGCCTTGGGCCGTTCCTTCTGATTCCCCAGCAACACCTCGCCGCTGTCGGTAAAGACCCGCACCGGCAGTTCAAAGACGCGACGGAAGATATCCAGCGTGCCGCTGGCCATGGTCTTGACCGGTATGGCGGTGACCTGCGGGTCGGCCCAGCTGCCCTTGGCCTCGAAATAGGTGGTGATCAGGCTGCCGTCACCGCCGGTCAGAATCCAACCCACCACCGGTATCCTGCTGATTACTTTATCAACGGTCTGCAGCGGCTGCACACCGATCAGCAGGTCCAGATCCTCCTTGACGATATTGATCTTGCCTACCATCGAAAGGTGCATGGCGTTGCTGTTGATGAAGAAGTCCTGGCTGGAGAGGACACCGTCCTTGACGCCGACCGTGGTGGTGATCTGATTGAACGGCATCCCCTCACTGACCATGTCCGGCAGGCTGAATGTGAACAGCTGGGAGACGTTGAGCAGCGAAAAGACCTTGGCAAGGGTACTGAAACGACGTAGTTGGCCCCGTTCTATAGTGAGAGCCAGGGTACCGTTGGCGGTCCGTTTCAACTCGTCCAGGCTGTCCCCCGCAGCGCGCAGATTGCCCTTGATGTTCATCAGGCCGCTGATTTCCCGGTTAATGCCCAGGGTCTGCAGCAGCCGGTCCGATTCAATCCGGTCCAGCGCCACCTGCAGGGCCCAGCGGTGGGGTTGTCCGCTGACCTGCTCCAGTTGGCCCTTGGCAGCAAGGTGACCGCCCAGGACGCCGGTCTGCAGGTCGTTCAGCTGTAGCAGCCCGCCTTGGTTCGTGAACTGTGCACGCAGCTTGTTGAAGGTGATGTCGCCATAGCTTCCTTTTTCAGCGCTCAACTGCCCGCGCAGGGTAAACGGTTGTGCCGGCTCTGTTCGCGTTGCGCTTTTGGTCGCAGCTGTGGGCTGTTCAGGGGTCAACAGCGGCAGTAGTTCGTCAATATCCAGATTGCTGATGGCCATGCGCAGGTTCAGGTCGGGCACCGGTTTCGGGCTGATGGTGCCCGCCAGACTGAATGGTGTTTTGGGCAGCCGTCCCGACAGATTACGGATGGTGTACAGATCCTTGCGGAAGCCAAGGTTGGCACTGAAGGAACGGATGATCGGCAATGAGGTAAGACGGATACCAAAATCAGCTGGATGCAGCTCCGGCGAGGTAATAAACAGTTCTGCCTCAGGATTTTTCAGTGAAGCGATCCGCCCGCGCAGCTGCAGGGCAGTCTTGCCGTAACGGACGGCAATGCTGGAGGTCTCCAGGCTGTTGCCCTTGAACGAGGCGAGGCCGTTGATGGCGGTCAGCGGGGCGCGCTTCTTCAGTGGTCGTATCGAAACATTTCCCAACCTGACAGTGCCATTATAGGACATGGCGCTCAGGTCTCGTGGATCGCCGCTGGCACTGATATGAGCCTGGAGTGTGCCTTTGGGCTGGAACTGCTGCCAGACGGTCAGGATCGGCAGCTGCGGGGAGAGCAAAAAGCTGTTGCTTTGCAGTTCATAGCTGAGGTAGGGCACAACGCCGCTGTGTCTGAAGGTGGCCAGCCCGGAAAGGTGAAGCGGCTCCAGGATGTAGGAGAGGGCGGTTATACGTACCTGGTCTTTGTCCAGCACGCTGCTGAAGCTTAAGCTGTTGGCCATGCCGGCCGGTTTGTTGACCACATCGGGGAAGGTGTAGGCTGCGTTGTCCAGCTGCCAGGTGCCGGCCAGTCGGTAGGCGTTGACCGGCCCTTCGCCGGTCAACTGTAACGGCGCAATGCCTGAAAAGGTCAGTTGCTCAGCGCCGACCAGCTGCGCCAGCCAGGCCACCTCGGCCGACTTGAGGTTGCTGATATCCATCTGGAAGGGATAGGTGGACGGCACACCAAGGGTGCAGTAGTCGGTGATGCTGCCCTGTTGCAGGGTGAAGGGGGAACCGCCGAACGTGCCGCTGCCCCGATACAGGTTGAAGTCGCGTCCCTTCATCTCCAGTTCGCAGCTGATGTTGTTGAAGCTGGGAATACCGGCGCCATAGTTGATGACAGCCTGTTCGGCGGTGCCGCTGATGAACAGGGCACCGGGGTTGTCGCCTTCGTCAAAGCGCGCCAGCTTGGAAAAACGGCCCTGCAGGGTGCCATTGAGCAGCTTGAAACGGCCGGCTCTGATCTTGTTCTTAATAAAGTCCGTTGCACCATCGTCGATGATGCCGAACGGGATATAGGAGCGGACCTGCTGGTAGTCGAACGGCTCGCTGTTTCCCTTGGCCGTCAGATAGGGGTCAGCGGTGTCGAGGTCGGTGAGCTTGAGGCTGCCGCGGAAGCTGAAGCCGTCTGCATCCAGTTCGATCGTCGACAGGTTGAGGCTGGAGGGGGTCCGTTTCAGGTCGAACTGAAGCTGGGCCTGCTTGGGGGCCACCGGGCCGTGGAATACGGCGGGCCAGACCACCTTGGCGTTGTTGAGCCGCAGCAGCCCCTGTGCTGTAAAATCTGCCGGGGTGCCTTTTAACTGGGCCTCCAGATCGAGGGTGCCCCCCGGCGGCCCAAAGGGGATATGCTGGCCGAGGTAGGTCCAGATGCTGGTGTAGTCGATCTTGCTAAGGGCCAGATTGGCTTTGATCAGCAGGTTGGTGTTGAACGGCTCTCCCGGAGCAGGAATCCTGATCGCACCGGCGCTCTTGATGCTGCCGTTACCCAGTTTGGCCGACAGCTTGTAGGAGCCTTTTTCACCGCGATTAACGTGATCCAGCTTCAGATCGATGGCGGTCAGCTGGATCCGTTGCACCCCGCCGCGCGGGCTTGCCTGATCCTGCCACAAGATCCGCGCCTGGCGCAGCTTGATGCCGCGCACCTGCAGGTCGATGGCGCTGGTTTTTGATGTCAGCAGGTCATCAATGTTGAGCGCACCGGCGGCATCCCGGGTGACTCGTGCCTGCAGTCCGTCGACTACGATCGAGCGCAGCGCGACCTGCCGTTTGATGAGCGGCAGCAGCCCCAGGCGGAAGGTCACTTTTTGGGCGCTTAAAAATTCGTCGTTACTGTCCCGTTCCCGCAGATGCAGCTCGTTGACCACAAATTGCGGGCCAAGACGCCAGACAAAGCGGATGCTGCCCAGGCTTATCTTTCGTTTGAGTGAGCCCTCCAGCAGGTCTACAATCTGCTGCTGATAGGTGCTGATATCAACCAAGCGGGGTAACAGGGGGCCGATCACCAGGAAGATGATGGTGCCGAAGATCAGCAACAGGCCGGCCAGTTTGAGATACCACTGTTTAAAGGTCATGATGACGCCTGGAGCGGGGCCTCTTCAGGAACAGGTATGATGCGTACGCGCAGTACGGCGGTGCGGGTTACCTCTTCGCAGACCAGACGGTAACCGTGCCAGACCAGCGACTCGCCCTGTTCCGGCAGGTGGCCGAGTTCATGCAGAATCAGGCCGGCAAGGGTGTCGTAGGGCAGATCGTCTTCCTGCTTGATGCCCAGCAGTTCCCGCAGGTCAAAATCCGGTAGCATGCCGTCCACCAGCCAGCTGCCGTCTGGCAGTTGCTGCAATTTCGACGATTCACCGGTATCGTGTTCATCTTCAATCTCGCCCACCAGCTCTTCCAGCAGGTCCTCGGTGGTGACCAGCCCTGCCAGGCCGCCATATTCGTCAACCACCAGCGCCATATGGTTGCGGGTACGCTGCATCTCTTTCAGCAGATCATTGACCTTTTTGCCTTCCGGAACAAAGACCGGTGGTCGCATGACTTCGTGCAGCGGTACCGCCACGCCGCGTACCAGCTTGCCCAGCAGGTCCTTGGCATGCACCACCCCGACGATCTCCTCAATGCTGTCACGGTAGACCGGGTAGCGTGAGTACTGCGACTCGAGGATGATCCGCAGGGTTTCCTCGCGGGGTGTTTTCAGTTCCAGGGCTACGATGCGGGTGCGGGGCACCATCACCTCACGGACACAGGTGTGGGTAAATTCAAAGATATTGCGGATGTACTCATGTTCTGCCTCGCTGAAAACGCCGCTCTCGTGACCTTCAGCAACGATGTGCTGCACCTCTTCGCGGGTGATGAAGGCGTTCTGTTCACCATTGGCGCCCAGCAGCCTTAAGACCGCCTTGCTGGAACTGGTCAGAACCGCAACTGCGGGGGAGGCTATGCCTGAAAACAGACGCATCGGTTTGGCCAGCCGCAGGGCGATTTGATCGGCGTACTGCAGGCCCAGCGCCTTGGGCACCAGCTCGCCGACGATCAGTGAGCTGTAGGATACCAGGCCAACCACCACAAAGGCGGCCAGCGGTTCGGCGGCGCTGCTGATCAACGGCCAGGGCAGGGAGGCAAAAAACGGTTGCAGGTGCTGGATGGCCACAATACCGCCCACGGTTGAGGCCGCAGTGCCGGCCACGGTGACTCCGATCTGGATCACCGCCAGTAAAGGGTGGGGGTCCCGCTGGTAGCTGTCAATGATCTGTGCGCGCTGATCACCGTCAGCCACCAGTTGCGCAATACGGCCCTTGCGGATCGAGATGATGGCAAACTCGGCCATGGAGAAAAAACCGTTCAGGCCGATTAAGATGGCAATGACTATCAGTTCAAGAGTAACCGTATCCATAGGTTGCACATTTTCACATTCGGGTGGGGGGTTGTCAACCGTGTTGGACGGGCGGCAATAAAAAAACCCGCCACGCATGCGTGGCGGGTTGAAACGATCAATGAAGTGCTACTATCAGGAGGCAGTAACCTGCACCTTCAGGTTGGCGGTCACTTCGGGATGAATCTTGACCGGTACGGTGTAGTCGCCCAGCTGCTTGATCGGCTCAGCCAGCACCATCTTCTTGCGGTCGATCTCAAGGCCCTGCTCTTTCAGGAAGGCGGCGATCTCCATGGTGGTCACCGAACCGAACAGCTTGCCCTCTTCGCCGGCCTGGTGGGCCAGAGACACGTTGACCGCCTCCAGTTTGGCGGCCAGCAGTTTGGCAGCTTCCAGGGCCTTGTTCTTCTTATAGGCCAGTTGACGCTTGGCATGCTCCAGGGCCTTGGCGTTCTTGTCGGTGGCCTCAATGGCCAGCCCTTTGGGGAGCAGGTAGTTGCGGGCGTAGCCGGGTGCCACCTTGACGATGTCGCCGATCTGCCCCAGGGTGTCGATGTTTTCTTGAAGAATTACTTTCATCTGGTGCTTCTCCTTTCAAGCCTGATGAGGTTACAGGTTTTCTTCCTGCTTGGTGCGTGGGGTGCGGAAATCACCCCATAAATCGAAAATGCCGATGAAGGCGACCACGGGTGCCAGATACGGTTGCAGCAGCAATACTGCGATCAGCATCACCTTCAGCACACCGGCGTAGCTGGTGCGAGCGATCATGGTCAGCAGGACTGCCAGTCCCTGGCAAAAGTACAGAACCGCAAGCACAGCCAAGACGTTCAGGGCCGGGGTCGTGATCAGGGGCGTGGTTGCCAGCATACTGAAGCCGGCCACAATCAACGGCCAGATCAGGATATCCGGAACACGGAAGTTGCTAAACGGTTCCACCTTGAGCGTCAGGGCGCGTTGTATGGCCATGCGGCGCAAAAACAGCAGGCTGATACTGGCAACCAGCAGCAGGTTCAAGGTGCCCAGGGCCGGCAGGATGCGCAGCAGTGTGGCCGCAATGTTCTGTAGCCCCTGCTTGATCGTCTCCAGGTCCTGGGGGCTCAACCCCTGTTGTTGCTCATACAGCTTGAGGGCCTGGCTCATGCCGTTGGCGACCTCCTGCTGTGCCATGGTGAGCAGGTTCTGCCCCGCGGTGGCGGCCATGACAAACGCCACCAACGCCGAAGCAAGTGTGGCAGCCATGGTGGTCCAGAGCAGGGCGCGACTACCGGCCATGCCTCGTAGTGCCAGTTCCGGCAGCAGCAGGCCGATCAGGCCGCACTGTGCCAGAAACCAGAGTCCGGCCAGCGGGTTGAAGCCGATGCCGACCAGCAGCGCAGCGACGGCCATTGCCAGCAGGGCAGTCTTGCGCCCGCCTTCCAGGCGGGTGTAGCAGAGCGGAACAGCTGCCAGAAAGCCGGCAATAAAACCGATGAACGGTACTGCCAGGCTGGCTGAAAACAACACGGCGGAACCGGCAGCGCCGAGCAGCATCGTACGAAGGTGCTGCCCGGCGCTGGTCCGTAGCTGTTCAGTGGTACTCAAGATGGATTGTTACGGCAGCGCGTGGCCGGCTGCCAGCGGCAGCAGGGCCAGGTTGCGTGCCCGCTTGATCGCCTCGGTGATCTCCCGCTGGTGCTTGGCACAGTTGCCGGAGATGCGACGCGGCACGATCTTGCCCCGCTCGGTGATGTAGTAGCGCAGGGTGCGGGGGTCCTTGTAGTCAATGGTCATTTCCTTCTCGGCGCAGAAGCGACAGACCTTGCGGCGCTGAAACGGACGCTTCTTGCGGGGGCCACCAGGTCCACGATCAGGACGGGGACCGCTGGGGCGGGGGCCGGAAGGACGGGTATTTTCGGGTGCTGCAGTGGTGGTCGTGGTTTCACTCATTGGTGTCATCCTCCTGGAACGTTATTCCGCTGCCGTTTCGGCAGCTTCAGTCGTTTCGGCGGCCGGCTTGCGCTCGACCACTTTCTTCTCCGGCTCGTCGGTGATGTTGACGCTCAGGTAGCGCAACACTTTTTCGTCGAGTCGCAGACGACGCTCCAGTTCTGCAACCAGGGCAGCTTCGCCGTCAAAGCGCAGGTAAAAATAACGCCCGCGGGGGAACTTGCGGATCTGGTAGGCCAGCTTGCGGGACCCCCAGTCGTCCAGCCGGTGGAAATCACCCTTGAAGGATGCAACCACATCCTGAACCTTGTCGGTGATGGTCTTGACATCATCCTCACCAAGGTCCGGCTGGAGGATGAAGATGGTTTCGTACTTCCTCATGATATTAATCCTCCTCACGGATTAGATAGCCCCGGTCTGGCCGGAGCAAGGAGTTGGCGGCATATGCTGCCGCTTTAGGCGAACGCACTATATATGCTACGTCTCTGAAAATTGCAATAAGATTTTCCGTTCAGGCAGAATCTGTTGACAGCCGTGGTCTGAAGACCTACTAACATGGACCCATAGTACCGCAGCTGCGGAGAGAAAGGAGGCGTGACCATGATGGTGCTGAAAAAGGCTTCAACGTTGGTCTGTCTGGTGGTGATGGCTTGGACGCTTGCGGCTTGTGCGCCAGCGGATCTGGTGCTGGTGCCGAATTATAGAGCAGTGGGGGAACATAAGGGGGCCGGCCAGTTGGTGCTGGGGGTGGCCACTGGCGGTCCGGGCGCGACAGACGGCGTGGAGCGCGAGCAGTTTGTTTATGGTGAAGTACGCACCACGGACGGTAAGATCAAGGGCAATGTGCTCGGCCCCGTGGCCCCGGCAGTGCTGGTTCGTGATGCTTTGCAACAGGAGCTGATCACGTCCGGTTACAGTGTGCAATTTGATACTGCTGCTGCTGCCAGACAGGCCGAGCGAGGAGTGGTGCTGACCATGAGCTCCCTGTCGCTGGATGAGGTGGCGTCACTGGTCAAGATCGAGGCGGAATGTAGGGTGCAGCTGGTGTTGGAGCTCTGGCAGCAGGGTAAGCTGCTCAGCAGGCTGACCTATAGCAAGACCCTGTCGGATTTCGCAGTCAGGGACCGTGAGCAGCTCCACCAAAAGGTACTGCAGAAGACCCTGGCCACGGTCATGCAGTCCGCCACTGCCGACCTGACAGCCTACTTCAAATAGCCAGGCTGTTTGAAGTAGGGGTGTCGATGATGATCTTGTCAAGCAGTGCAGGTCTGTCGTACAGTGCCGTTCCCTGAATGCCTATATCGAGATGAGGAGTAGTTGTATGGCTATAGCCACCAAGATCGCCGGTCATATTTCCCGTTCGTCCTGGATCCGCAAGATGTTTGAAGAAGGCGCGAAGCTGCGGCAGCAGTATGGCGACGACAACGTGTACGATTTCACGCTGGGCAATCCCGATGTGGAGCCGCCGGCTGCCTTTGGCGAGGCGCTGCGCCAGCTGGCCAATCATCCGCTGCCCGGGATGCACCGTTACATGAACAATGCCGGCTACCCTGAAACCCGCTCGGCCGTGGCGGCCAAGCTGTCGCGTGATGCCGGGCTAGCGGTAACCGCCGAGCAGGTGGTGATGACCTGCGGCGCCGGCGGCGCCCTGAACGTAGTGTTGAAGACCATCCTGAACCCCGGTGAAGAGGTCATCATCCTGGCCCCCTACTTTGTGGAGTACAAGTTCTATATCGATAACCACGGTGGGGTGCCGGTGGAGGTCTGGACCAACCGTGAAACCTTTCGGCTCAATCTGGCGGCGATTGAGGCCGCCATTACCACCAAGACCCGTGCCATCATTATCAACACCCCCAATAACCCGACCGGCGTGATCTACCGTGCCGATGAGCTGGCAGCGCTGGGTGAGCTGGTCAAACGCGTGCAGCAGCGCACCAGTCACCAGATCTATGTCATCTCTGATGAACCCTATGCCCGGCTGGCCTATGACGGGCAGCAGGTGCCCAACGTTTTCCCTTTGATAGAAAACAGTGTGATCGTTACCTCCCACAGTAAGGACCTTGCCTTGCCGGGAGAGCGGATCGGCTATCTGGCGGTCAATCCGCGCATGGCCACGGCTGACCAGTTTGTCGAGGGGGCGGTCTTCTGCAATCGAACCCTGGGATTTGTTAATGCGCCGGCCCTGATGCAACGGCTGGTGGTCGGCCTGCAGGACAGTTCGGTGGATACGGCTGCCTATCAGCAGAAGCGGGACCTGTTGTACGACAACCTGACTCGGCTCGGCTTCTCGATGGTCAAGCCGGACGGCGCCTTTTACCTGTTTCCGCAGTCGCCGCTCAAGGATGATGTGGAATTCGTCAAGCGTGCACAACAGCAGCGCATCCTGCTGGTGCCCGGCTCAGGTTTTGGCGCGCCGGGGTATTTCCGGATCGCCTACTGCGTCGATCAGGGTATGATTGAGCGCAGTCTGCCGGCCTGGGAGCAGTTAGCCAGGGAGACGATTCGCTGATATAGTGGCAGGTGCTATAGAGCTGAACCCGGTTCGGGCCGTCCATGCGTGCAATGGACGGCCCGATTCAGTTGTGTGTGCAGTGCGTAGAACGTGAAGATGCTAAAAAGGGGCGGGCCAACGTTTGTCTTGCGGTTGCGCAAGAATGCTTGCGATAGCCGCCAGGGTGGCGTCTGTCAGGTAGGTCAGCTCGGCGCTCAGTCGGGCGACTGCGGCGGCATCAGCCCGTTCAGCGGCGTCTTCGAGCTGTTCTGCGGCATCGGCCAGTTGGAAGGCACCCACGGAGCCAGCCGCGCCTTTCAGGGTATGGGCCGCCTCGAATACCCCGCTATGGTTGGAGGCTACGCAGGCCTGTCGTATGGATTGCAGGTTTTGTTGGGCCTGCTCCTGAAAGGTCTGCAGCACCTCAGGCAGAACGTCGCCCAATCCTGTCGCCACGTAGTTCTTGTGGAGATAGGCCAGGTCCAGCATCCGGTTTGGGGCATAGTGGTGTGATTCCATATCGTCAGTCTCGAAAACGTTTCGTCAGGTCCTGATAGGCGTCGATACGACGGTCCCGCAGGAAGGGCCAGATCCGGCGCACCTGTTCCGTTCTGATCAAATCCAGCTCCACCATCAGCAACTCTTCCTGGTCATTGGAGGCCTTGGCCAGCAGCTCGCCCTGGGGGCCAGCCACGAAGCTGTTGCCCCAGAAGCGGATGCCGCTGGCGGCCGGGTCGGGCGACGGCTCATGGCCAACCCGGTTGATGGACAGCACCGGCAGACCGTTGGCCACGGCATGGCCCCGCTGGATGGTTTCCCAGGCCGACCGTTGACGCTCTTGTTCTTCGGGGGTGTCGCTGGGGTCCCAGCCGATGGCGGTGGGGTAGATCAGCAGTTCGGCTCCGGCCAGGCACATCAGGCGGGCCGCCTCGGGATACCATTGATCCCAGCAGACCAGCACCCCCAGCCTGCCAAGCGAGGTCTGGATCGGGGTAAAGCCCAGATCGCCGGGGGTGAAGTAGAATTTTTCGTAAAAACCGGGATCGTCCGGGATATGCATCTTGCGATAGATGCCGGCAATACTGCCGTCGGTTTCAAAAACCACGGCCGTGTTGTGGTATAGGCCGGCAGCACGACGTTCGAACAGGGAGGCCACCAGCACGATCTCCAGCTCGCCGGCCAAGGCGCCCAGACGCTCACTGGTGGGGCCGGGGATCGGTTCGGCCCGGTCGAACTGGGTCGTCTCTTCGGTTTGGCAGAAATAGGGGCCGCAGTGCAGCTCCTGCAGCAGCACCAGGCGGGCCCCCTTGGCAGCAGCCTGACGGATCAGGTCACAGGTTTTCGTCAGTGTCGCATCATGATCGTTGGTGCAGGTCTGTTGAACCAGGGCGATGGTTAGTCTGTTCATGACAGGACCCCCGTGGGCAGCTGCATGGTAATGCAGTGCAGCGAGCCGTGCTGTTTGATCAACTCCCGGCAGTCGATGCCGATGATCTCACGTTCCGGGAAGGCCAGGCCGATCATGGCCAGGGCACCGTTGTCGGTGGGCTGACCGTAGGTGGGCACCAGTACGGCGCCATTGATTGCCAGAAAGTTGGCGTAGGTGGCCGGCAGACGATGACCGTCCTCGTCGAAACAGGCAGCTGGCCAGGGCAGCGGTAGCAGGCGGTAGGGCTGGCCGGCCAGGGTACGCAGCCCCTGCAGTTCGGCCTCCATCTGCTTGAGCGGCTGATAATGCTCGTCTCTCTGGTCGTCACAGGCCACGTAGACGATGGTGTCGGCAGGGCAGAGTCGCGCCAGGGTATCGACGTGGGCATCGGTGTCGTCACCGGCCAGGTGGCCGTGTTCCAGCCAGTGGATCAGGCGGGCCCCCAGCAGTGATTGCAGGGCGCCGTTCAGTTCATTACGGTCCAGTTGGGGGTTGCGGTTCGGTGAAAGCAGGCACTGGCTGGTGGTGAGGATCGTGCCGTTGCCGTCGCTTTCAATGCTGCCGCCTTCCAGGATCAGGCCGATGGTGTTGACCCGTGGCCTGAAGGCCCCCTGTTGTTTGAGGGTACGGGTCAACTGATTGTCGTGGTTGGCGGCAAACTTGAGGCCCCAACCGTTGAAGCCGAAGTCCAGCAGGACCGGCTGGTTATTGACCAGCACCGTGACCGGTCCGCTATCCCTGGTCCAGCTGTCGTTGCTGTCGGCTGCCAGGATGATGACCCGTTCCAGCGCCACCCCGGCCTGCTGCAGCCAGCTACGAGCCTCTTCTGGAGCTGGTGCTGCCAGCAGCACCGTTTCAAAACGGGTAATCGTCCTGATCAGTTCAGCATAGACGCTGCGAACCTCAGTCAGTACGGGGGCCCAGTCAGTTGCTTCGTGGGGCCAGGCCAACAGTATGCCGTCCTGCGGCTCCCATTCAGCTGGAAGGCGGATTGCCATGGACATCGAACAGACTCCTTTGGTGTGGGTGGTGCCTACTTCAAAGCATTAAAGTATAGCCCTGAATCCGGCTGTCCGCAAGGCCTTTAGCCTTGATTTCTCGTGGTTATTTAGGTAAGAGGATAGATTCCAAAGTAGATGCTGCGACGATTGATTTCATAAGCCGGAGAAGCGACGCTATGCTGCAGTCAATGATCATACAGGCCCCTGCCAAGGTGAACTACCGTCTTGATGTGGTGGGCCGACGTCCCAACGGCTATCACGACCTGCGGATGATCATGCAGCGGGTCAATCTGTGTGATGAGGTGACGCTGCGTCTGGTGGCGCAGCCGGGTATCCGGGTGACCTGCGGGCAGCACGGTGTACCGGAAGGAGAGGGCAATATCGCCTGGAAGGCGGCCCGTGCCTTGCTGGAGTTGTCGGGCTCTGATCAGGGGGTCGAGATCGAGATCGTCAAGCAGATCCCGGTGGCAGCCGGTCTGGGAGGTGGCAGCAGCGATTGTGCTGCAGTGTTGCTGGGGCTGAACGAACTGCTGAGGCTGGGACTTTCCCTTGAACGTCTGATGGAGATCGGTGTCACGCTGGGGGCGGATGTGCCGTTCTTCGTGTTCGGACAGACCGCCCTGGCCGAAGGGATCGGTGAGCTGCTGACGCCGCTTGCCAAGGTGCCAACCGCCTGGGTGGTGCTGGTGAACCCCAATCTGCCCGTCTCCACCGCCTGGGTCTACCAAAATTTGCAGTTGACACAGCGGGATCAACTGGCTAAACTTCCTAACTCTTTTGAGAATGTGGCCGAATTGTGCGATATTCTCGGCAACGATCTGGAATCAGTGACTATTCCCGCCTTTCCGGTGATCGATGAGATTAAGCGTTCACTGGTTGGTCTTGGCGCGTCCGGAGCCCTGATGTCTGGCAGCGGGCCTACGGTGTTTGGTCTGTTTGAAGACGAAGCCACCGCACGTAAGGCCGCCGCAGACCTGCAGCAGCACCACAACTGGTTCGTGGCAGTGGCGGAAACCTGCTAAGGCGACTATCAGAGTACTGTTAGCGTCTGGCCTGGTTTGCTCAGTACAAGTACCTAATGACGCATTACTTAAATTCTTCTCTCGTTATTCACACAGCCTGAAAGGTGGCACACGCCATGTACGATAAGATCAGGGTCTTTACCGGCAACTCCAACCCCGCATTGGCACAGAAGATTTGCGAAGGGTTGGGAGTGCCCCTGGGCAATGCCCGGGTCAAGACCTTTTCCGATGGCGAGGTGATGGTTGAGATCGGCGAAAACGTGCGTGGCCGCGATGTGTATGTGGTCCAGTCCACCTGCGCCCCCACCAACAACAACCTGATGGAATTGTTGGTGATGACTGATGCCCTTAAACGCGCCTCGGCCGCCACCATCACTGCGGTAATACCCTACTACGGCTATGCCCGCCAGGATCGTAAGGCCGCGCCCCGCACCCCGATTTCGGCCAAGCTGGTGGCCGATCTGGTGACCACCGCCGGTGTGGACCGGGTGGTGACCATCGATCTGCACGCTGCGCAAATTCAGGGATTTTTTAATATTCCGGTGGACAACCTGTACGCCGCACCGGTGATCCTTAACCACCTGAAGGAACGCTTTGCCGGTCAGGATCTGGTCATGGTGACCCCGGATGCCGGCGGCACCGAGCGGGCCCGCGCCTTTGCCAAGCGACTGGAGTGCCCGATGGCGCTGATTGACAAGCGCCGTACCAGCCCCAATGTGGCCGAGGTAATGCACCTGATCGGTGACGTGTCGGGCAAGATCGCCATCATCCTGGATGACATGATTGATACGGCCGGTACCCTGACCCAGGCTGCAGGCGCCCTCAAGCAGAACGGCGCCGCTGCCATCTACGCCGCCGCCACCCATGGCGTGCTGTCCGGCCCGGCCATTGACCGGATCAACGGTTCGGTCATTGAAGAAGTGCTGCTGACCGACACCATTCCGTTGGGCGATCAGGCAGAGCGGACCAGCAAGATCAAGGTGGTCAGCGTAGCCGCGTTGCTGGCAGAGGCGATCCGCAGAATACACGATGACGAGTCGGTCAGTTCACTGTTTGTCTGATACACACAACTAATAACTAAAACGTCGTGGTGCAGTAGCTACCGATGCCCACGTTTGGAGGAGAGACCCCATGCAACAGACCCAGATGAAGATTGAAGTCCGTACCAGCACCGGCAAAGGCATCAGCCGCAAACTGCGCGCTGCCGGCCGTATTCCCGGTGTTGTTTATGGCCGCGGCATGGAGCCCATTCCGGTCAGCCTGGAGCCCAAGGCTCTGGCAGCAGCCATCGCCGGTGAGGGCGGCATGAACAACCTGATCACCCTGCAGGGCGGCGGCAGCCTCGACCAGACCGTGGTGATCGTGGCCGACCTGCAGATTGACCCGCTGAAGGGCAATGCTGAGCATGTGGACCTGCACCGGGTCAACATGAGCGAAAAAGTGCGGGTGAACGTGCCGGTACTGCTCAAGGGCACTGCTGCCGGCGTCAAGGAAGGCGGCCTGCTGGATATCGACAACCGCACCTTGCACGTGGAGTGTCTGCCAGGCCAGATCCCCGAGCATATCGAGATCGACATCACCTCCATCAAGATCGGCCAGACGATTCACGTGCAGGATCTTGCGCTGCCGGCTGGTGTCAAGTGTCTTGAAAACCCCAAGACACCGGTAGTCGGCGTGTTGGGCAAGACCAAGGAAGAAGAAGCGCCGGCCGAGGCCTAGGAACGTTTACGCATCAGGGCCGCGGCTGCTCGTGCACCGCGGCCCTGATGCGTTCGTACGCTATGGAGACGCTCATCATCGCAGGGCTCGGCAATCCCGGCCCCAAGTATCAATGGACCCGCCACAACGCGGGTTTTCTGTTTCTGGATCGGCTGGCCCATCTGGAAGGGCTCTCGATTACCCGCAAGCAGTTCGGCGGCCTGACCGCCGAATGGGAGCGCAAGGGCACGCGGCTGGTGCTGCTGAAACCTCAGACCTTTATGAACCTCTCCGGCCGCTCGGTCATGCCGGCCCTGCAGTTTTACAAGCTGAAGCCCGAACAGCTGATTGTGGTGCATGACGAGATCGACCTGCCTTTAGGCACAGCTCGACTTAAGCAGGGTGGCGGCCATGGTGGCCAGAACGGCCTGCGCTCCATCATGGAACAGCTGGGGCGGGGTGATTTTCTGCGGCTGCGTCTGGGGATCGGCCGACCGCTGCACGGTGAGGTCACGAACCATGTGCTGGGCACCTTCAGCCCGTCCGAGATGGAAGGCTTTGCCAAGGTGCTGGACGGTGCGCTGGAGATGTTGGAAACGGCGCTGGATGACGGGGTGCCCAAGGCGATGAGCCTCTATAACAACAGGAATTATCTGGAAGGATAACGGATCATGGGTTTTAACTGCGGTATCGTCGGCCTGCCCAACGTGGGCAAGTCCACCATCTTCAACGCCATTACCAGCGCCGGGGCAGAGTCGGCTAACTACCCCTTCTGTACCATTGATCCCAACGTGGGGATCGTACAGGTGCCCGACCCGCGTATCGACCAGCTTTCTGTGATCGTCAAGCCGCAGAAGTGCCAGTACACCACCATCGAGTTCGTCGATATTGCCGGATTGGTCAAAGGGGCCAGCGCCGGTGAGGGCTTGGGTAACCAGTTCCTGGGCCATATCCGTTCCGTGGATGCGGTGGTGCATGTGGTGCGTTGTTTCGACGACGAAAACGTGGTGCATGTGGCCGGCAAGGTCTCGCCGGCCGACGATATCGAGATTATCAACACCGAGTTGGCACTTTCCGACCTGGATACGCTGGAGAAGAAACTGCTGCGCGCCGAGAAGCTGGCCCGTAGCGGTGATAAAAAGGCCAAGGACGAGGTGGCGCTCTATGAGCGGATCAAGGCGCTCTTGCAGCAGGCTAAAAAGGTGCGTGACTGCGCCGAAAACGAAGACGAGCGGCTTTGGCTGCGGGACCTGCACCTGCTGACCGCCAAGCCGGTGCTGTACGTCGCTAACGTGGCCGAAGACGACCTGGAAGGCGCTCATCCTTTTGTGGCCCAGGTGCGTGAAATCGCCGCTGCTGAAGGTGCCGGCGTGGTGGTGATCTGCGGCAAGATCGAGGCCGAAATTGCCGAACTGGACGGCGATGAGAAACAGGCCTTCCTGCAGGAGATGGGGTTGGCGGAATCGGGGCTTGACCGTCTGATACGGGCCGGCTACGACCTGTTGGGTCTCATTACCTATTTCACCGCTGGCGTGAAGGAGGTACGGGCCTGGACCATTACCCAGGGCACCAAGGCCCCCCAGGCCGCCGGGGTGATCCACTCCGATTTCGAAAAGGGCTTCATACGGGCCGAGGTGATCGGTTTTAACGACTATATCGCCTGTCAGGGTGAGGCGGGCGCCAAGGAGAAGGGGTTGATGCGCCTGGAGGGCAAGGAGTATGTCGTCAAGGATGGCGACGTGATGCACTTCCGTTTCAACGTCTAGCACAGGTTTGTATGCGTTACCGCTACCTTAAGCCGCCCGGCAGTTCTGTCGGGCGGCTTTTTTTGCAGGCTGTTTCAGCAGTGAGGCGCAGCAGGGCTTCTTGTTTTATTGTTTTTGTGGTATCACCCTGGTGGCTTTGCCGCTCATTACTCTGAGAGGTGTTCATGGATACCGTGCTGTTTCAGGCCTCGCTGCAGTTTATGTCTATTCACGATATTCTGCAGTGGATTGACATGAACCGCATAACCTGCGTGGTGACCGTCAGCCTGGAGGCTGAGTATGAAATAGTTCTGTATTGTGAACAGGGCAAGCTTGTCTTTGGCACCTCGCGTAGACAGGGCGCCAGCCTGGGCGAGGCGTTGGTGAAAAGTGGTGCGCTCAAGGAGTCGGTCGCGATGCAGGCGGTGACGCAGAGCCGGGCTGGTGGCGTCTCGCTGACCCGCTATCTGCTTGAACAAAATCTGCTCTCCCTGCCCACCCTTACCAACCAGTTCCGCCAGTACCTGCTGTCACTCTTGCTGGATCTGCTGGCTGCCACATCAGGCAGTGTCACCGTCACGGCCCCCGCTCCGGCGGCGGTGCTGGGGGGCGAGCTGCAACTTGATGTCAGCCGCACCCTGCTCGATGCGGTCAGGCTGTTTGATGAGCGCAGCCGTGATGCTGATACCCAGCGCAATGAGGCCTTGGAACTGCTCAGCAAGCGGCTGTACGACGAGGATTTTCAGCTTCCCGCCCTGCCTTCGATCGTCACGCAACTCAACGCGCTGCTCAACGATGAAAGCGCCACCTTCCAGGATATGGCGCGGGTGATCATGACCGACCAGGTCCTGATCTCCCGGATTCTCAAGGTAGCCAACTCACCGTTTTACGGCGGCAGCGGGCAGGTGGATTCGATCCACTTTGCCATTGTCCGGCTCGGCATGCGTGAGATCATGAATATCGTGGCTGGTATCAAGCTGAGCAGCATGCAGTATGGTGGCCTGCCCCAGGAAAAGTTGCAGGCCATTCTTGATACGGCACTCAAGATCGCCTTCACCGCCACCGGCCTGGCCCGCCAGTGTCGACTCGATCCGGAGGAGGCTTTTCTGGGAGGGCTGTTGCTGGATCTGGGCAAGACGGTTATCCTCACCGTTGCCCAGGATAGCGATATTGAGCAGGGGCTGCTTGATGAACTGACACATACCCGCCATGCCGAGCTGGGCGCCTTGATTGCCCAAAAGTGGAACTATCCTGAGACGATTCAGACACTGATTCGCTATCACCATGCCAAAAATTTCGGCGGCATGATTAACAAGATCCATAGCGTGATTCAGGTGGCCGATCAGCTTGTCTGCGCAGAGGGCTCTGTTGAGGTGGTTGATCCGGAGCTGCTGCAGGCGCTGCAGTTGGCGCCTGAGGTGGTCAGCGAGGTTTTTGCCTCTGCGTTGACCTCCTTTGAGCAGATCAAGGCGACCTGAGTCAACGAGCATAAAAGACTAATATTGTCTTTTGTGCTTGCATTGTCAGAAAAAAGGGCTACACTACCAAACGAAGCAGGCCCAGCGCCATACTACCTTTGGAGGAGATTCCCATGCCTAAGCGTCTTGAAGTTTACAAGTGTCAGCATTGCGGCAATATTGTTGAAGTCATGGTTGGCGGCGGCGCCAACATCGTCTGCTGTGGCGAGAATATGCAGCTGCAGGCAGAGAACACCGTTGATGCTGCCAAAGAGAAGCATGTGCCGGTGATCGAGAAGGGCAACGGCACTATCACCGTCAAGGTGGGCAGTGTTGCCCATCCGATGGAAGAGAAGCACTACATCCAGTGGATCGAGCTGATCGCCGACGGCAAAGTATATCGCCAGTTCCTGGAGCCGGGCCAGGCCCCGGAGGCTACCTTCTGCGTAACAGCTGAAAATGTCACGGCCCGTGAGTACTGCAACCTGCATGGTCAGTGGAAGGCATAAGCGAGACCTGACACGGTTGGATGCATCTCAAGGTCCCCCGGAATAATCCGGGGGGCCTTGTCTTTTATGGCAGTGGTAAGATCAGTTCCTGAATGCCGTGTGGTGTCAGTGGACGGCTGAAATAGAAGCCCTGCAGCTGATGGCAGCCCAAGTCAGCCAGAAAGGATGCCTGTTCACTGGTTTCAACCCCTTCGGCCACCACGGTCAGCGACAGGCTCTCGGCCAGCGAAAGCACCGAGTTGATGATGGCCATGGCGTTTTTATCGTTTGGCAGGTGTTTGACAAAGGAACGATCGATCTTGAGTTCATTTAGCTGCATGCGTTGCAGGTAATTGAGCGAAGCAAAGCCGGTGCCGAAGTCGTCAATCGAGAGCATGACACCCAGCTGGCGGAGCCGTTGCAGTGTTGCCATGGCCAGCTCGCTGTCCTGCATGACGACGCTTTCGGTCAGCTCCAGGCAGAGCCGCTCGGGCTCGATACCGGTGGCAACGATAACTGACTCCACAAGTTCCGGCAGGTCGCCGGCATGGAACTGGACAGCAGAGATGTTGACCGATAGTTGCAGTGGTGCGTCGTTCGGCTGCTGCCAGGCCATCAATTGTCTGCAAGCGGTTTCCAACACCCAACGGCCCACCTCGATGATCAGGCCGGACTCTTCCAGGATCGGGATGAAGTCGTTCGGCTGCACCACCGCCTGCTGGTGGTGCGGCTTCCAGCGCAGCAGGGCTTCCACCCCGCATATGCGCCAACTGCCGGCAGTGACTTTCGGCTGATAGTCCAAAAAAAATTCATTGCGTTCCAGTGCGCGGTGCAGGCTGGTTTCGCGAGACATCCGTTCGCGCAGGCGCTCGCTGAGCCCGCTTGAGTAAAAGGCGTACTTGTCGCTGCCCAGAAGTTTGGCCTGTGATAAGGCGGCGTTGGCGTGTTGCAGCAGACTGTCCAGCGATTCGCCGTCGTGGGGAAAAGCGGCGATGCCCAGACAGGCCGTAATGAACACCTCTTCATCAAGCAGTCTGAAGGGGCGTGCCAGCACCTGACGCAGCTCCTGAATGCAGCCATGCACCTCGCTGCAACCGGTCAGCAAAATCACAAACTGGTCAGCTCCCAGGCGTCCGACGGTGACGGTCGCAGATTCATGTTGCCGTAGCCGATGGGCGGTGTCCACCAGCAACAGGTCGCCGTATTCATGGCCAAAGGTCTTGTTGATCGATTTCAGGTTGTCCAGGTCCAGCAGGATCACGAACAGGTCATGGGGCAGGTCACCCCGCCTGACAAAGGCATCGAACAGCTCACGCAGCTGTTGGCGCATCGGCAGCCCGGTCAGCGGGTCGCAGGAACGCAGTTGTTGCAGCTTGAGGGCACTGTCGGTCACACTGCGTTCAAGTTCTGCCTCGCGGTTCCGTTGGGCATTGATCTCGGTGACCCGTTCGTTCACCTTGTCGATCACCTGTTCCAGTGTGGTAAAGTCATGAATCGGTTTGGTAATGTAGTCCCAGGCCCCCTGGCGTACCGTTTCGATGGCATAACTGACCGAGCCGTTGCCCGAGATGATCACCACGGGTGTGTCGGGGGAGGTTTGTCGGATGGCAGTCACCACCCCCAGACCGTCAAGTTCGGGCATCATCAGGTCGGTTAGTACCAGGTCGGGCTTGATCTTCGCAAACAGCTGCAGGCCTTCGCGGCCGCTCGCGGCCTCATGCACCTGGTAGCCTGAGTCCTGCAGGTAGGCCACAATGCTGCGACGCAGAGCAGCGTCGTCATCGATGATCAGGACCGACTGACTGGCTGGTTTAGGCATGGTTTCCGTCCTGGGTGAGCGGAAGTCGGATCATGAAGCAACAGCCCTTTCCGGGTGATGATGTGACGCTGATCAGCCCCTTGTGGTTTTTAGTGATGATGGCGTGGGAGACCGCCAGTCCCAGGCCGGTGCCTGACCCCACCGGTTTGGTGGTGAAAAATGGTTCAAAGACGCGCAGACGGGTCTCTTCACCCATGCCTGGTCCGCTGTCACACAGCGTCAGCAGGGCGTAGTTGCCGTCACGTCGGGTGCTGATACGGATGACACGCTCGCCGGACCAGTCTGTCATGGCTTGGGCAGCGTTCTTGAACAGGTTGATCAGCACTTGTTCAATCTCGGTCACGTTGATCGGCACCAGCGGCAGGTCAGGGGCGTAGCTGCGCTCGATACGCAGTTCTTGAAACCTGTGCAGCTTGCGTAGCTCGTAATCCCCGCCGGCCAGCTCCAGTGAGTGCTCAATCACTTCGTGCAGCGGTGCAAGCTGATGGTTGCCACTGTTCTGGCGGCTGAACTGCAGCATGTTGTCGATGATGCGAGAGGTGCGTCGGACAGCCTCGCTGATGCTGTGCAGATAGCCGGTGATCTCGCGCTCTGCCAGATAGGTCTGCAGGGTGTCAAGATCAAGCCCCAAACGCTCCGCAACCTGACGGTTGGCCGACAGGCCGGGTGTCAATCTGCGCTGTAGGTTCTGCAGGTCCTGAGCAATGATCCCCAGCGGATTATTGATCTCATGGGCCATGCCGGCTGCCAGCCCGCCGATCATCAGCATCTTTTCATGCTGCAGCAGGATTTCCTGGGTCCGGCGCCGTTCGGTGGAATCAACCAAAAAACCGTCAAAAAGCAGTTTTTCGCGGTCGCTGTCTCCCCGGACGGCGCGGATATAAATGGTACCGAAGAAATGGGTCCCGTCGCAGCGCAGCAATTCCAGATCATCAGCGATCAGCGTTTCGGTGGTCTGTAGTTGGCGGACTATCCGTCGCCGTTGGTCGGGATCGGCATAGAGCTGGTTGGTGATATCCTGAACTTCTTGCAGCATCACCAGGGGAGAGGCGTAGCCGAAGATGGTGGCAAAGGCATTGTTGATGCTGATCAGCCGACCGTCGGGCGTTGACTGGAAGATACCGATCGGCGCGTTGTCGAAGATACCACGGAAGGTGGCTTCGGCGTTCCTGAGTTCGCTGGTCTTGCGTTCGACCGTGCGACGTAAAAGCAGGGTGAAACCTACCAGCAGCAGCGAGCTGGCAACCAGCGATGCAAACAACAGCCTCAGCCAGAACGGGATGCTAAAACGGTCTGCGGGACGTAGCCAGTGGGTGATGGAGCGGAAATAGTAGGAATCGGGTTGGCCCTTGAAGCGTTCCAGGTGCCTGTTGATGGTGGCCACCACCTGCGGGTCGGTCTGCTGTGCAAAGGCGAAGTGGACACGGATCGGGTTGAAGATGATCGGCGTTGCCTGTACCCGGTAGGCCGCTGCCCGCCGCATGGCGAACAGGCGTCCCACCACCGCCACATCCACCTCGCCCTGATCAAGGGCCTTGAAGACATCGTCAAAGGTTGGGTAGTTGACCAGCGTGACATTGATGCCGAACTCGTCCAGGTGGTTGCGCAGGTAGATGGTCTGCACATTGTTGGGAACAACGCCGATGCGGCGTTGATGCAACTCCAGAAAGGAGTGGATGTGGGCGTCGGGTTGAGAGTACACCACGCCCCAGTTGGTGATGACGTCGTCAGCCGAAAATACGTACTGTCTGGCCCGCTCGGGTAGCCAGGCCAGTGGCGCCATCAGATCGATCTGATGGTTGCCGAGCATCTCCAGGCATCTGGCCTGAGGGCAGGAGACATACTCGACCTGCCATCCCTCCAGCCGTGCAATCTCGTTCATCAGATCGACAAACAGCCCCTCCGGCCTGCCGTCGGAGGAAACGCTTGCCAGTGGCGGGTTTTGTTCCAGTCCCATCCGCAGGGTAAGCGGATCACACGTTGCACGATCTGTAACGCTGACGAGGAGCCAGAACAGGCAGGCGAGTATGATCAGTGGTTGGCGGCGTATGGGAATTCCTTCCAAGGGCTATTTGTACGGGGCAGAAGTGTAAAATATACGGCGCAATGGTGCGGCAAGGCAAGCGGAAACATGGTGTGGAAGCCATCCGCCGCCTTTACAGGGCTGGCGCACTCATGTATCATGCCGCCCATGAAAAACCGAATCATCAGGCTCTATCTGATACGGGAAATAGCCGGCATCTTTCTGCTGGGGCTGACCATCTTCACCTTGGTGCTGCTGATGGGACGGATGGTGAAGCTGATGGAGATGGTGGTGGCCAACGGGGTACCGTTGCCCGATGTGCTGCGGCTGATCGGCTATCTGTTGCCCTCCTTTCTGGTGCTGACCATCCCGATGGCGTTGCTTTTGGCCGTACTGCTGGCCTTTGGGCGACTGTCGTCCGATAACGAGATCACGATCTTCAAGTCCAGCGGACTCAGTCTGTCGGCCCTGCTGCCGCCGGTGCTGACCTGTGCCGTGGCTGCCTGTCTGTTGACCCTGTTTGTCAGCCTGGTGGCGGTGCCGTGGGGTAACACCGGCTTCAAGCAGTTTTCACTGGAAATCGCCCGCACCTACTCCGCTGCCGCCATTAAGGAGCGGATCTTTCGCGACGACCTGCCCGGCATCGTGATGTATGTGGATCAGTACGATGAACAGACCCATCAGATGAGCCGGGTCATGATCCAGGATGAGCGGGACCCGGCACGCCCCTTGACGATCTTCGCCCGCAACGGTGTTGTTGATAGCGATGAAAAGACCGGCAGTATGCGCATACTGCTGCGTAACGGCAGTATCCACACCCAGGATAACAAGGGGGGCTATCGTCTGATCGCCTTTGGCGACTATCTGCTGACCACCGAACTGACCAAGACCGGCCCATTGGTACGCTCTGAGCAGGATCTGGGGGTGGGGGAACTGCTGCAGGCAGCCCGTTCGCCGGAGAGTACAGCCCAGCGTCGCAACAAGGCGTTGTCTGAGCTGCACAGCCGTTTTGCCTTCCCGGCGGCGGCCCTGGTATTTGCCATCCTGGCGCTCCCGCTTGGTATTTCTAACCGCCGTTCCGGTAAAGGGGCCGGTTTTACGGCCAGCATCCTGGTGTTGCTGGTCTACTACGTGCTGCTTTCCTTCCTGCGCACCCTGGCTGAAAAAGGCAGTTTTCCACCGGCTCTGGCGCTCTGGCTGCCCAACCTGCTGTTTTTGGTTGGCGGACTGGGACTGTTTCGTCTTGCAGTGCAGGAGCGGTCGCTGCGTGATCTGCTGCTGCCAGCCAGGAGGACTGCCTGATGAATATCGTCAGCCGTTACATTGCCGTCGCCTGGCTGCGGATGCTGCTGCTCTGTCAGGCCGGTTTTCTGGCGATCTACCTGATCCTTGATTTTATGGAAAAGTTCGGCCGCTTTATGCGTTATGGTGCGTCGTTCTGGGCTATCGGACAGTTTTTTTTGTTCAAGCTGCCGGAAATGATCGGTCAGAGTATGCCGTTTGCCGTGCTGATGGCCACCCTGCTGACCATGGGGATGCTGTCCCGCAGCAGTGAGCTGACTGCGCTGCGCAGCTGCGGCATGAGCCTGCCACGTATTGTTTTGCCCTTGCTGCTGTTGGGGCTGGGCTGTAGTGCGCTGCTGCTGATCAATTCCGAGCTGCTGGTGCCCCATGGTTACAAACGGATGGAGTACGTCGACAAGGTACTGATCAGAAAGAAGGATCGCACCACCGTTTTCAGGCTGAACAACATCTGGTTCCGTTCCAACAATCTGCTGCTGCAGGCCAAGGTGTTCGATCCTACGGCGGTGGTGCTGAAGGGGGTCACGGTCTGGGAGGTGTCGCGGCTGATGGAGCCGGTGCGGCGGCTGGATGCCGAGCGGGCGGTGTATGGCCAGGCCGGCTGGCAGCTGGAGCAGGTCAAGATCCGTCCCTTTGGCAACGGTTCCCGACAGGTACAGCGGGTGGAGCGTCTGCCGCTGGAGCTGAACCTGAAGGTGGAGGACCTGCGGATACTGGACAACAAGGCTGATAACCTGAGTTTTCGTGAGCTGCGCGAGTATGCCACCAGCCTGCAGAGCGGCGGCTACAAGGCCGACCGGTACCTGACCATGATGCACGCCAAGCTGGCATTGCCCTTTGGGGCGTTGGTGATGGTGGTGCTGGGCATCCCGTTTGCGCTGAAGACCGGCCGTACCGCCGGGGTGGCGAAGGGCATTGCCATCGGCGTTGCCCTGGGATTTGCCTACTTCATTATCAACACCGCCGTGCAGTCCTACGGCCGCAGCGGTGTGCTGCCGCCGCTGGTGGCGGCCTGGGGCGCCAACCTGATCTTCGTGTTGTCAGGCATCTGGCTGGCGATGACGGTCAAGCAGCAGTAGCAAGGCCGGCAGAAACAGCAGGAAGGCCAGCACGATGGCGGTCATCCCCAGCGACATCACCGCGCCGATGCTGAACACCCCCTGGTGGCGGGCCACCATCAGGGCGCCGAAACTGAACAGGATCGTGAGTGCATTCAGCAAGACGCCCCTGCCGGCGCTGCTGGTCGCCACCTGCACCGGCGACTCCTCACCCCGCCGGTGACGGCTGATGATGTAGATCGCCGAGTCGATTCCCACCCCCAGCAAGAGCGGCATGACGATGATGTTGGCCACGTTGAACCGCAGCCCGCACAGCCACATGCCCCCCACCATCAACAGCAGACCGACCACCAGCGGCGTCATCCCCAGCAGGGTCGAGCGCAGGCTGCGGAAGGCCAGCAGCATGATCAGCAGTACCCCGCCCAAGGCGTACAGAAAGGCCTGCAGGTAGGATTGCTTGAGGATCTTGAACGATTCGTAGACGCTGACCGGCTCACCGGTGGCGTGGGGATCAACGCTCTTGATCTGGGTGACGAATGCGGCCAGCGGCTGTTCGTTAAAGATCTCCTCCTTGGGGGCGATCTGCAGCAGCAGCCGGCCGTCCTTGCCGATGAAGCGTTGCTTCAGGATAGCCGGAATATCCGCTTCCGTTACCTGGCGTGCGTTCAGACTCTCCTTCAAGAGGGCCAGTTTTTCCGGCAGCGGGGCAAACATCCGCTGCTGGGTTTCCCGCAACATGGCCAGGGCGTTGCCGTCCTTCTCTTTTTCCAGTCCGCTGAAAAACCGGTCCAACGTCGTCAAAAAGGCGTTTGCAGGACCGGCCTCCGGCAGTTTCTGTTGCTCCAGCCGTTTGACAAGAAACGCCACCCGCTCGTGGAACCGCTCAAAGACCCCCGGCAGTTCCAGCAGCTGCAGGTTCTCCTGATAGGGGGCTGGCTGGACGGTGGCCATGACCTGCTTGATTCGTTGCAACTCAGCCAGTTTCGCCGGTTGTTGGTTCGGCACCAGGGCTGGCAGACTGACGACGTGATCAACACTGGGCAGCGCCTCAAACCGCTTGGTCAGTCTGAGCGCCTCATCACGGTCATTGGCTATGGAGACCCCGAAGTAGCCGGAGTTTTCCTTGCTCCGCATCAGCTGGTAGGCGTAGTGCACCGATTCCAGCCCCTTGGCCTGCAGGTTGAGCAGGTTGAAGTCGAATGGTACGCGGGGCAGGGCAACAGCGCCGGCCAGTGCCAACAGGGAGGTGGCTGCCACAATCAGGCGGGGACGTGCGAATAAGTGCGCAATTCCGTGCCACGTACCTGGTGCCCCGTGCCGCTCTGTTTTGTGTCCCGTGCCCCCTGCCACTTGACCCTTGTGTACCAGCACCAACATGGCCGGCAGCACGGTGAAGGTGGCCAGGAAGCAGACCCCCACGCCGACGGCGGCGATCAGCCCCAGTTCGGCAATCCCCCGGAAGTCGGTGAGAAGAAAGGTCAGGAAGGCCAGGGCGGTGGTGGCAAAGGCCAGCAGGATCGGCCGCAGGTTTGAGCGCAGGCTTTCCAGTAACGCCTCTTCAAAGGGCTGTTGCTGCAGCAGTTCCTGGTGGCGCAGCACAAGCTGAATGCCGTACTCCACCCCCAACCCCAGCAGCATCACCGCAAAGGCCATCGAGAGGATGTTGAGGTGCCCCACCAGCAGGGTGGCCAGGCCAAAGGCCACTGCAATGGCGCACAGAAGGGCCACCATGGCGGCCAGCATCGTGCGCATCCCCCGGAAGGCGAACAGCAGCAGCAAGGCGGTCAGCAGCAGCGACAGGATCGAGGCCAGCTTCATATCCTGCATGCTGGTGGCCATCTCCTCATATTCCAGCACCGGCACGCCGGTGATGCCGGCAGTCACGCCCCTGAATGCCGTATCATTGCGCAGCAGCTCCAGTTCAGCCCGTACCGTTGTGATCGCCTGTTCGGCCGGTACAAAGCTGCCCGGTTGTTTAAGGGGGCGGATGGTGATTACCTGCTGCCTGCCGCTGTTTTCCAGGGCCGATGGCGTGCCGTCAACGCTGCCTGAGAGCAGTGCATCCATGGAGAGCGTGGCGTTGGTGCCGTCAAATCCGCCCAGGCCCTTGTCGAGGGTGGTGAGCATGAAGGACAGCCGTTGCAGCTTGGCCGGGGTGGGATTGAGAAGGTAGTCGTCGATCTGATCGCTGAGGCTGCTGAACAGGGTCTTGATCGACGGATCGCCCGCCAGCTGTTGCAGGACCGGTGCAGCCAGTTCGATGGTCTGCGCCAGCTGCTGCAACTCCTCCAGCGGCATGAACAACAGGCCGTTCTGGCGGAAGTAGGGCATCCCGCCCGGATAGAGCAGCTCCAGAAACAGGCGCGGCTCCTGGGACAGCCGCGCGTAGAGCCGGTCACTGAAGCGGCTGGTCAGGGCCGGATCGTCTGATTCCACCACAATGGCGATCTCCTCCTGGTCGCCAAAGCTGGCCCGATAGGCCTGGTAATCCTGCTGGAACGGGGCATGCTTCGGCATCAGGTCGTCGCGGCCGGTCAGAAATTTCAGATTGGTTGCCGTGTAGGCCACTGCCATGATCGACAGCAGCAGGGCTATTGCAAGCACCTGCCAGGGGTGACGGATAATGGCGCTGAACAGGCGGTTGGTGACGGTTGGTGCAGGCATGCGGGGGACTCCTCGGGCTCGGATAGCCTGTTGTGCTTACCGTGCCGGGAGGTAAAAGTCAATCGTACGGGGCGCTTCACAAAGGGCAGGGCATGGGGTAAGCTGAGCACCTAGTTTTTGAAACAAGGGGAGGTATGAGATGAAGATCGTCTGTCTGTTGGGATCGCCCCGCAAAGAGGGTAACAGCGCCACCGTGGTGGCCCGTCTGACAAAAAAGGCCCAGACGTTGGGGGCCGAGGTGGAGACCATCTACCTGAACGGCCTCAATTACCGGGGTTGCCAGGCCTGTTACGCCTGCAAGAACGGCTCGGAGGTCTGTGTGCTGAAGGACGATCTGGCCCCGGTGCTGGAGGCGGTGCGGACGGCCGATGCCCTGGTGCTGGCCTCTGCGGTCTACTATGGTGACGTCAGCGCCCAGCTCAAGGCATTTATCGACCGCACCTTCTGTTTCCTCAAGCCCGAATATTACGCCCGACCTGACTGCAGCCGGCTGGAGCCGGGCAAGGGTCTGGCCATGATCCTGATCCAGGGCCATCCGGATGAGAACAGTTTTGCGGACATCTTTGAGCGCTATAATTTCTTTTTCAACTGGTACGGCTACCGTCCCGGTCACCTGCTGCGCGGTATCGGCATCTCGGAGCGCAGCGACGTCACCAAACGGGACTACCTGATGGAGGGGTCCGAGCGGATCGCCGAGCAGCTGGTGACTGGTCAGTAGCACTTGGCGCAATCGGTGGTATGGTTGCAGTGCGTGCGTTGAGCCGTACACTGCAAAGGAGGAAGAGCCATGCAAACGTTCTTGATCGGTCTGGTGGGCCTGCTGCTGAGCTGCTGTCTGACAGGTGGCGCCTGGGCTGCCGAGGTGGTCGAGGTGCCGCTGAATGCAACCGCTTCGGTAACCACCGGGGCACATCCGGCCGGGTTGCCCTCGTTTTTTGGTCCCAGCGACTACTCCTATGCGATCTTCAGATTCACCGGTCTGACTCCGGGACAGCGCTACGAGGCCACCATCAGCTATGAGTCCGGCACCGATATCGGCTACGGCCATTCCTGGGTGGACGGCACACCCTTTGGCACGGACTACCGATCCTTTACCGGCATCGGGACCGGCACCGGCAGCGGACCGCGCCGGGAAAGCCAGCAGAAATTCCTGTTCACAATCGATCCTGCCAGTAGCTGTGGCGAGTTGTATCTGGTGCTGAAGAGCAGCCGGCCGATGGCGTTGCGGGTCTCGTTGCAGCGCCCCAGCGGGGTCACCAAGGATTCGCAGGATCGCTATGGCTATTATTACGTGACCGATTTTGATCTGGATCGCAGCGCGCCGTTCCTGCTCAAACGCTGCACTGCCAACGCCGGCACACCAAGCAGTTCCCTTTCGTCCGGTTTTGTGGAGGTGCCGGTCAACGGTAACGCCTCGGTCACCACCGGGCCGCGTCCAGCAGGCCTGCCAAACTTCTTCGGCCCGAGCGACTATTTTTATACCCTTTTCAAGTTGGTGGGACTGGTGCCAGGGCAGCGCTATGAGGTTACCTTCAGCTTCGATTTCGGCGCCAATATCGGGTATGGCCACTCCTGGGGAGATGGCAGCCCCTTGAGCAGTAGCTACCGGCATTTCACCGGGATCGGCACCGGAACCGGCAGCGGGCCGCGCCGGGAAGATCAGAAAAAATTTCTGTTTACCGTTGATCCGCACAGCAGTTCCAATGCGCTGTATATTGTCTTCAGCAGTAATCGGCCGATGGCGTTGCGGGCCTCGCTGCAGCGGCCCAGCGGGGTCAGCAAAGATTCTCAGGACCGCTACGGCTACTATTACGTGACCGATTTTGATGCCGACCGCACGTCTCCATTTTTATTGCAACGGTGAAACGATGACCACACAAACACTCTGGCATACCCTTACGTCCGAAGAAGTGCTGCAACAGCTTGGAGTTACACCTGGACAAGGGCTTGCCGCAGCCACCGCGCAGGAACGGCTGCATCAGTATGGCCCTAACGCCCTGCAGGAACGAGGCGGTCGCTCGGCCTGGTCGATCCTGTGGGAACAGGTCACCTCCACCATGGCCTTGATCCTGACCGCAGCGGCGCTGCTTTCCGGGCTGGTCGGCTCCTTCAAGGATGCCGTCACCATCCTGGCGATTGTGGCGCTGTTTGCCCTGCTGGGGTTTGTGCAGGATTACCGGGCCGAACGGGCCATGGCAGCGTTGAAGCGTTTGGCTGTGCCACTGGTGCGGGTGCGGCGGGACGGCCAGGTGCTGGAACTGCCGGCCATGGAATTGGTGCCGGGTGACATCGTCTTGCTGGAGGCCGGCAGCGTGGTGCCGGCTGATTGCCGCCTGTACGAGGCCCACGCCCTGCGGGTGCAGGAGTCACTCCTCACCGGCGAGTCAGAGGCGGTAGAAAAACAAACTGACCCGTTCATGGAACCGGATCTGCCGGCCGGTGACCGTCGCAACCTGCTCTACATGGGCACTCTGGTGTCGGCGGGCCGGGCCGAGGCGGTGGTCACCACCACCGGTATGGCAACGGAGTTGGGGCGGATCGCCATCCTGCTGCAGCAGGTGGGGCAGGAGTGGACCCCGCTGCAGAAACGGCTGGATCGGCTGGGCAAGGTGCTGGCGCTGGTAGCGGTTGTCGTGGCGGCGGTGATCTTCGGTGTCGGCCTGCTGCGGGGTGAGGGGATCAGGGAGATGCTGATGCTGGCGGTCAGCGTGGCGGTGGCGGCCATACCCGAGGGCTTGCCGGCGGTGGTTACCATCACCCTGGCCCTGGGGGCCCAGCGGATGCTGCAACGCCGTGCCCTGATCAGGCGTCTGCCGGCGGTGGAGACACTCGGTTCAGTGACGGTGATCTGCAGCGACAAGACCGGTACCCTGACCGAAAACCGGATGACCGTCACCGAACTGGTGTCTGCTGCAGCGGTGGTGCGGCGCAACGCGACCGCCACCACGGAACAGGCGCAGCTGCTGCTGGCCCTGGGAACTCTCTGCAATGATGCGCAGCTCACGCTCGGTAGCGATGGTCGGCAGGAGGTTCTGGGGGATCCCACCGAAGGTGCGCTGGTGGTTGCGGCGGCGAAAAGCGGCCTGTTGCGCCAGCAACTGGAACTGGCCCTGCCGCGTATCGCCGAGATCCCCTTTGATTCGGTCAGCAAGCGGATGATTACGGTCCACCGCTTGTCAGAGGGGGCAGGCGCGTATCTGCCGACATTGCCCCTGGTGGTCGGCGGTAGGCTGCTGGCGGCCAAGGGGGCCATCGATAGTATGTTGCCACTCTGTACCGACCTGTTGCTGGATGGCATGACGCCGATCAGCGAGCAGCATCGCCAGGCGCTGCAGCAGGCTGCTGACCGGTATGCCGACCAGGGGCAGCGGGTGCTGGCACTGGCGGTGCGGTTGATGCAGCCGGGTGATGATGACCGGCTGGAAGCGCTGCAGCAGCATTTCTGCCTGGTGGGCTTGAGCGTGATGAGCGACCCCCCCCGCCAGGAGGCGGCGAATGCGGTGGCGCACTGCCTGTCGGCTGGTATTCGACCGGTAATGATCACCGGCGATCATCCGTTGACCGCACGGGCCATTGCCCGTCAGGTGGGTGTCGACGGCGCTTCGGGGGCGCTTACCGGTCAGGAACTTGATCGGTTGAGTGACGAGGAGTTTGATGCCGCGGTGAATCGGGTCTCGGTCTATGCCCGGGTGGCGCCGGAGCACAAGCTGCGGATCGTGGATGCCATCCAGCGTCAGGGCGGTGTGGCGGCCATGACCGGCGACGGGGTCAACGACGCGCCGGCCCTTAAAAAGGCCAATGTGGGGGTGGCCATGGGCAAGGTGGGCACGGACGTTGCTCGCGAGGCCTCTGACATGGTGCTGCTGGATGACAATTTCGCCACCATCGTGGCGGCGGTGGAGGAAGGCCGCACCATCTACGACAACATCCGCAAGTTTGTGATCTTCTCCGTGGCCGGCAATACCGGCAAGATCCTGGCGGTGCTGCTGCTGCCATTCATCGGCATGTCGATGCCGCTGACGCCGCTGCAGTTGTTGTGGCTGAATCTGTTGACCGACGGCCTGCTGGGGCTGGGCATGGGGGTTGAGCGGCCGGAGCCGGATGTGATGCAGCGTCCGCCGATCCGCTCCGACAGCCAGATATTCGATCGCAGCGCACTGCAGTATGTACTGCTTACCGGCAGCTTGATCGGCGGTTGCTGTATGGCGGTGGCCTGGTTCACCTGGCGGGCTGGCGGCCCCTGGCAGACCGTGCTGTTCGTCTCGCTGTCCCTGGCCCAGGTGGCCCAGGCCATGGCCTTGCGTTCCTTCAGGAACTCGTTTGTCAGCATGGGCCTGTTCACCAATCGGTGGCTGCTGCTGATGGCGGCCAGCGTCGCAGTGCTGCAGGCAGCGGTCGTCTATTGGTCACCCTTGCAGGGCTTCTTCGCAACCACGGCGTTGACCGGCAACCTGCTGTGGCTGGTGCTGCTGCCGGCAGTGGCGGTGTTTGTGCTGTTGGAGCTGGAAAAGTGGGGGCGGCGTCGGCGGGAAAAGGCTGTTGTGTGAGAAGTGTGTGAGCGGGCGCCCAGCAGGGCGCCCGCTCTGTTTAAGGGTGGGTTTAGTTGGGCAGCGCCGGCAGCTCGATGCCGGCCATCTTCTGCACCATCCGCACCACCTGGCAGCTGTAGCCGAACTCGTTGTCATACCAGACGTAGAGTACGCAGCGGTTGCCCTGCACGATGGTGGCCAGGGAGTCAACCACGCCGGCTGCCCGTGAACCGACAAAGTCGCTGGAGACCACCTCGGGGGAAACCACATACTCGATCTGGTTCTGCAGCGGCGAGTTGAGCGAACAGTCCCGCAGGTAGCGGTTCAGTTCCTTGACGCTGGTTTCCTGGCCCAGTTCAAGGTTTAGGATCGCCAGCGAGACGTTGGGGGTCGGTACCCGGATGGCGTTGCCGGTCAGTTTGCCGGCCAGCTCGGGAATCACCTTGGCCACCGCCTTGGCTGCGCCGGTCTCGGTGATCACCATGTTCAGCGCCGCGCTGCGGCCGCGACGGGCACCCTTGTGGTAGTTGTCGATCAGGTTCTGGTCGTTGGTATAGGAGTGGCAGGTCTCCACATGGCCATGCTGGATGCCGAAGCGGTCGTAGACCGCCTTCAGCACCGGTACGATGGCGTTGGTGGTGCAACTGGCAGCCGAGAAGATGGTTTCACTGGCGCTGATCAGCTCGTTGTTTACCCCGGCCACCACGTTGGGGATGTCGCCCTTGCCCGGTGCGGTCAGGATTACCTTGGCGACACCCTTAGCCTGCAGATGGCGGGAGAGCCCTTCACGGTCGCGCCATTTGCCGGTGTTGTCGATCAGGATGGCGTTGCTGATGCCGTAGGCGGTGTAATCCACCTGTTCCGGGGCATCGGCGTAGATGATCCGGATCATGTTGCCGTTGGCGATGATGGCGTTTTCCTCTTCATCCACGGTGATGATGCCGTTGAACTGACCGTGGATCGAATCGCGCCGCAACAGGCTGGCCCGTTTCATCAGGTCGTCGGCGCTGCCTTTGCGCACCACGGCGGCCCGCAGGCGCAGCTTGTCGCCGCTGCCGGATTTTTCTACCAGCAGGCGGGCCAACAGACGACCGATCCGTCCAAAGCCGTAAAGCACGATATCCTGGGGCTCGTTGATGATCGCCTGGCGGCCGGTGTTGACCTGGCCCAGTTCGCTGCGCAGGTAGTCGATCAGCGAGCTGCAGGCAGACTGGTTCTGAAAGCCGACCGCCAGCTTGCCGATGTCGATCCGGGCTGGAGCCAGGTCCAGCTGGCAGAGCGCCTCCACCACCGGCAGGGTCTTGTGGGCGGAAAGCTCTGTGTCGATGATCAGGCGGGCGAAACGGTGGGCCTTGAGGATGTCGATGGTGGTGCTGTGCACCACCGAGCGGCCATAGACGGTGCAGACGATGTTGCGTTCACGGTAGAGCTGGCCCAAGAGCGGCAGCATCTGTTCAGCAGCCTCTTCCAGACCTTGCCATTCCTTGAGATGGGTTTCCTGTTTGTTCTTCATGGTCATTCCTCCTCCAGAAGTTAGACTGCTACATTTCACGATTATCAGGGGCCTGTCAAGGGGCGCCTATGCTTTTTTTATATTATTTGCTTGCTATTCATCGAAACATCCAATAAAGTCACAAAATTGTTTTCGCCTCAATTCTTCGCTGCCCGACCCCCTTCTGCATCCCGGTTAATTCCCCGATTTGTGCAGCACCGCGTTTGGTTTGCGACGAAGTGGTACCCATCAATGTGATTCAAGATCGGTACCTGAGTACTGCCGGCCATTCGTGGTGGTGTCGCTACCCCTTTCAGGGACAGTGGTTGTCCCGACGCGCCCATTCACACACCCTCTAACTCGATTTGGCATACCGGAGTGCGACCCGGCAGGTTTCCGCTCGCGCCGAATCAGGAGAATTGCATGCTGTTTACTGAACTCAATCTGCACCCGTCCATCCAGAAGGCGATCACTGCCTGCGGTTACACCGAGGTCACCCCGATCCAGGCTGAGGCCATTCCGTTGGCCCAGGCCGGCCGTGACCTGATCGCCTCGGCCCAGACCGGCACCGGCAAGACCGCCGCCTTCATCCTGCCGGCCCTGGAGCGCCTGGCCAAGCCCGGCCCTGCCGGTCACGGCCCCCGGGTGCTGGTGCTGACCCCCACCCGCGAACTGGCCGTACAGGTGGCCGATTCCGTGGCCCGTTATGGCCGTATGCTCCGTTTTCGCTACGGCACTATCATGGGTGGCGTACCCTATCCTGAGCAGTTGCGGATGCTGCGCCAGCCGATTGACCTGATCGTGGCCACCCCGGGCCGGTTGATCGATCACCTGGAGCGGGGACGGCTGGACCTGTCCCGCGTGGAACTGCTGGTGCTGGACGAGGCCGACCGGATGCTGGACATGGGCTTCACCGACGCCGTTGACCAGATCGCCGCCGCCACCCCCAAAGGCCGTCAGACCCTGTTGTTTACCGCCACCATGGACGACCCGATGGCGAGGCTGGCCCAACGGCTGCTAACCGAGCCGGAGCGGATCGCCATTGCCACCCCCAAGACCACCAACCTGCAGATCGAGCAACGGCTGCATGTGACCGACAATCTGGGCCACAAGTACCGTTTGCTGCACCATCTACTGGAGGACCCCAGCATCACCCAGGCGATCATCTTCTCCGCCACCAAGCGGGATGCCGACAGCCTGGCCCAGGAGCTGTACCAGCAGGGACATGCCGCTGCAGCCCTGCATGGCGATATGACCCAGGGGGCCCGTACCCGCACCCTGACCAACCTGCGCCGTGGCCGTGTCAAGCTGCTGGTGGCCACCGACGTGGCTGCCCGCGGTCTCGATATCAACGGCATCAGCCATGTGATCAACTTCGACCTGCCCAAGGCAGCCGAAGACTACGTGCACCGTATCGGCCGCACCGGCCGGGCCGGCGCCACCGGCATCGCCATCTCCTTTGTCTCGCCGGCCGAGGCTGCCTATCTGCAGCGGATCGAGCGTTACACCGGTCAGAAGGTGCCGGTCCATACCATCCCCGGCTTGGAGCCTTCCAGCTCGATGCCTTCCGGCAACCGTGGTGCGGCTGGCAAGGGTCGGCGTCCCTTTGTGCCGGGTGGCCAACGCCGCCAGGGCGGTGCCCCCAAAACAGCGGGCGGCTATCAGCAGCGCAGCCGCACACAACGCTAGCCGTTAGTTACTGCTATTACGCATGAACGCCCCGCCTTGGCAACCCAAGGCGGGGCGTTTGTTTTCGGCTATCGGTCAGTGTGTCGCCTAGCGTCTACCCCCCAGGATAGAACCCATTACCCCCCGGATGATGGCCCGGCCCAACTGATTGCCCACCGTACGGGCCGCGCTTTTGGCCATCGCCTCCACCACCCCCTGGCGTTGCCGGCCGCCGCCACCACCACCGCCCAGCAGATCACCCAGCATGCCGCCCAAGCCGCCCAAGCCGCCCAGGCCAGCCCCTGCAGCAGGTTGCTGCGCTGCCGGTTGGGGAGTGGACGCCGCCGCTTGTGCCGCTGCCTGCTCGGCCCGGGCCTTGAGTAGTTCGTAGGCCGATTCGCGGTCAACGGCCCGGTCGTAGACCCCGGCCACCAGTGACGATTGCATCAGACGCTGGCGCTCCTGGGGGTCGATCGGGCCGATCTGGCCCCGGGGCGGCACGATCAGGGCCCGTTCCACCATGCCGGGGCGCCCCTTCTCATCCAGGCAGGAGACCAGCGCCTCGCCAACCCCCAGTTCGGTAATCACCGTTTCCTCATCAAGTGCCGGGTTATCCCGCATGGTCTCGGCTGCCGCCCTGACCGCCTTCTGGTCGCGGGGGCTGAAGGCCCGCAGGGCGTGCTGCACCCGGTTGCCCAGCTGGGAGAGCACCTTGTCCGGGATATCGGCCGGGTTCTGTGTGACAAAGTAGACACCGACCCCCTTGGAGCGGATCAGGCGCACCACCTGTTCGATCTTGTCCACCAGGGCCGGCGGGGCATCGTTGAACAACAGGTGGGCCTCGTCAAAGAAAAAGACCAGCTTGGGTTTGTCCAGATCACCGGCCTCGGGCAGATTCTCGAACAGTTCCGACAGCAGCCAGAGCAGCAGGGTGGCATACAGCTTGGGTGCCTGCATCAGTTTATCGGCCGAGAGGATGTTGATCACCCCCTTGCCGCGGTCGGATTGCAGCAGGTCGTTGATGTTCAGCATCGGCTCACCGAAGATCTGTTCGCCGCCCTGGCTTTCCAGGGTCAACAGGCTGCGTTGAATGGCCCCTACGCTGGCGGACGAGATGTTACCGTATTCGGTGGTGAACTCCTTGGCGTTATCCCCCACGTATTGCAACATGGTCCGCAGGTCTTTCAGATCAAGCAACAGCAGGCCGTTATCATCGGCCACCTTGAAGACAAGGTTCAAGACGCCGGCCTGGGTATTGTTCAGCTCCAACATGCGGGCCAGCAGCAGCGGCCCCATGTCGGAGATGGTGGCCCGCACCGGATGGCCGCTTTGGCCGAACGGATCCCACAAGGTCACCGGGAACCCCTGATACTGATGATCGCCCAGTTGCAGCTGGGTCACCCGTTCCGCCACCTTCTGGTTGCTGCCGCCGGGCAGCGCCAGACCGGACAGGTCGCCCTTCACATCGGACATGAAGCAGGGCACGCCGATGCTGGAGAATTGCTCGGCCAGGGTCTGCAGGGTTACGGTCTTGCCAGTGCCGGTGGCGCCGGTGATCAGGCCGTGGCGGTTGGCCATGCGCGGCAGCAGATGTAGTTCGGTGGTCTCGTTTTTGGCAATCAGGATCGGTGTGCTCATGGGTGCTCCTTTGTGGACGGCTGTGCGCGAAGGCCGGGTGATGGCGGCTCCAGACGTTTGGGGGTATAGCGGGGGTACAGAATACCGTGTTCGGTGCGGATCAGCACCGGCCAGGCAACATCAGCGATGCTGAACAGCTGTGCCTTCGTTTGACCGGCAGTTGGCTGCCAGCCCTGCGGCAGGAACTCGAACTCCCAACTGGTGCCAAAACGGTCGCGAACGGTCGCTTGGTACGCGCTTGCATCAGACGATTCCGTAACCGTTATGGTCAGAGTGCTGCTGTACGGGATGCCCTGGCGGGATGCCCGTACCGCATGTCTGCGGTGCGGTGCACTCTTCCAGATCGAAAGGGCCACAACTGCCAGAAAGACGCCGGCCATCGCAAACATCGCCTCATGGTAGTGATAGGCGGCAGCACAGAGCAGTACGGCTGCCAGGGTCAGTAACGAACGTCCCAGGATTCGCAGCGCTTCGTTGTCGGTGCGCTGCAGCTTCAGCAGCTGTTGTTCAGGTGTCATTGCTTGTTTCTCATGCTGCTGGTTGGTGCCAGGTGTGCGCTTACTGTACCACACCTGGCAGCATCGGCAAGCCTGTAAGCAAACGCCCCGCCCCGGAAAACCGGAGCAGGGCGTTGCTTTTGTTGCAGTAAGGCGAGGATTAACCCATTACGATGACCAGGTCCTCTTTCTCCACCTTATCGCCCTCTTTGAACTTCACCTCGGCAATCGTGCCGTCGGCCTTGGCCTTGATGTTGGTCTCCATCTTCATGGCTTCGGTCACCAGCAGCACGTCGCCGGCCTTGACCTGATCGCCGGCCTTGACGTTGACCTTGAAGACCTTGCCCGGCATCGGGGCGCCGATATGGCTGGGGTTGCCCTTGTCGGCTTTTTCGCGGAAGGCGTCGCTGTTCTGCACCGATTGGTCACGCACCACCACGGCCCGGTTGTTGCCGTTCAGCTCGAAGTAGACCTCGCGGGTGCCGTCTTCCTGCAGCTTGCCCACGGCGTTCAGTTTGATGATCAGGGTCTTGCCGGCCTCGATGTCCAGCGAGGTCTCCTGGCCCGGCTCCAGCCCGTAGAAGAAGATTGGGGTCGGGATGACCGAGGTGTCGGAGAAGTCCTGGCGATGCTTGTCGAATTCCGGGTAGACGTTGGGGTAGAGGATCGATGAGATCAAGGCCTTGTCATCCACCTTGTGGCCCAGCTTCTCCTCCAGCTTGAGGCGCTCCTCATCAAAGTCCACCGGCTCCAGCAGTTCGCCGGGGCGGCAGGTGATCGGCTGCTGGCCCTTGAGGACGATCTTCTGCAACTCTTCCGGCCAGCCCTGGTACGGTTGGCCCAACATCCCCTTAAACATACCCACCACTGATTCCGGGAAGGCCAGGTCTTCTTTGGTGGTGAAGACATCAGCCGGCTGCAGGTTGTTCTTGACCAGGAACATGGCCATGTCGCCCACCACCTTGGAGGAGGGGGTCACCTTGACGATGTCGCCGAACATCAGGTTGACCTGATGGTACATCTCCTTGCACTCTTCCCAGCGGTCCAAAAGCCCTAAGCCTGCCACCTGCGGCTTGTAGTTGGAGTACTGGCCACCGGGAATCTCGTGGTGATAGACCTCGGCAGTGCCGCTTTTCAGGCCTGACTCGAAGGGTGCGTAGTAATCCCGCACGGTCTCCCAGTAGTTGGCCAGCTGTTGCAGGCCGGCGGCATTCAGCTGCGGGTCGCGTTCAGTACGCTCCAGCGCCGCCACCAGGGCGTTCAGGTTGGGCTGGGCGGTCAGGCCGGACAGGGAGGAGAGTGAGGCATCGACGATGTCCACCCCGGCCTCGCTGGCCATCAGCAGCATGGCGCCGGCGTTGCTGGAGGTGTCGTGGGTGTGCAGGTGCACCGGGATGCCGATGTTCTCTTTCAGAGCCTTGACCAGCTTGTAGCCGGCCATCGGCTTCAGGAGACCGGCCATATCCTTGATGGCCAGGATATGGGCCCCCATCTTCTCCAGCTCCTTGGCCATGTTCACGTAGTATTCCAGCGGATACTTGTCCCGCTTGGGGTCGGTGATGTCGCCGGTGTAGCAGATGGTGGCCTCGCAGATCTTGCCGGATTTGCGCACCGCCTCCATGGCCACCTGCATGCCGGTGGTCCAGTTCAGCGAGTCAAAGACCCGGAAGATATCCACGCCGGAGTTGGCGGCCTCTTCCACAAACTTCTGCACCACGTTGTCCGGGTAGTTGGTGTAGCCCACAGCGTTGGAACCGCGCAGCAGCATCTGGAACAGGATGTTGGGGATCGCCTCGGACAGTTTGTGCAGACGCTGCCAGGGACACTCCTTCAGGAAGCGCATCGAGACGTCGAAGGTGGCGCCCCCCCAGCACTCCAGCGAGAACAGATCGGCCCCCAGGTAGGAGGTGGGCTCGGCGATCTTTAGGATGTCATGGGAACGGACCCGGGTGGCCAGCAGCGACTGGTGGGCGTCCCGCATGGTGGTGTCGGTGATCAGGAGTTTCTTCTGCTCCAGGATCCACTTGGAGAGCCCCTCGGCCCCCAGCTTCATGAACAGGTCTTTTGAGCCGGCCGGACGGCGTTGGGTGTAGTCGATCTCCGGCACCCGTGCCTCGATCAGCTCGGCCGACTTGAGCGGCTTGGTGATACCAGGGGAGCCGTTGACCACCACATCCCCCAGGAAGGAGAGTACCTTGCTGGCGCGGTCCTTCTTCTCGCGGAACTGCAGCAGTTCGGGGTGTTTGTCGATGAAGGAGGTGTCACACTTGCCGTGCAGGAACACCGGGTGGGTGATCACGTTCTCCAGGAAACCGATGTTGGTCTTGACCCCCCGTACCCGGAACTCCTGCAGGGCGCGGTCCATGATCGCAGCGGCATCCTTGAAGGTCAGGCCCCAGGAGCTGACCTTGACCAGCAGCGAGTCATAGTGGGGGGTGATCTTGGCGCCGGTGAAGGCGTTGCCGGCATCGAGACGGATACCGGCCCCGGCAGCAGAGCGGTAGGTGGTCAGGGTGCCGAAATCCGGGGCGAAGTTGTTGGCCGGGTCCTCGGTGGTGATCCGGCACTGGATGGCATAACCGCGCATGTCGATGGCCGACTGGGAGGGGATGTTGATCTCCGGGTCGGACATCTTGTAGCCCTGGGCGATCAGGATCTGGTTCTGCACCAGGTTGCGGCCGGTGATCATTTCGGTGACGGTATGTTCAACCTGGATGCGGGGGTTCATCTCAATAAAGTAGAAAGCACCCTCCTGGTCCACCAGGAATTCAACGGTGCCGGCGTTGCGGTACTTGACCAGCCCGGAGATCTTCAGGGCCGCGGTGCAGATCTCCTCACGCTGCTGCTGGGTCAGGCAGAGCGACGGCGCAAACTCTACCACCTTCTGGTGGCGGCGCTGGATCGAGCAATCCCGCTCGAAGAAGTGTACCAGGTTGCCGTAGTTGTCACCCAGTACCTGTACCTCGATATGCTTGGGGTTCTCAATGTAGCGCTCCAGAAAGACCGTGGGGTTGCCGAAGGCCGCCTTGGCCTCGCTGCGGGCCGCCACCAGACCTTCGGTCAGCTCCTTTTTGTTGCGGGCCACCCGCATACCGCGGCCACCACCGCCGGCAGCCGCCTTGATGATGATCGGATAGCCGTGCTCCTTGGCAAACTTGAGGGCTTCCTCTTCCTTCCCGATCGGGTCCTCGGTACCGGGCACCACCGGTACACCGGCGGCCATGGCTGCCTTGCGGCCGGCCACCTTGTCACCCAGGGCGCGTTGCATCTCGGCGGTGGGGCCGATGAAGGTGATACCGGCGGCCTCGCACTTCTCGGCAAACTCGGCGTTCTCAGCCAGGAAACCGTAACCGGGGTGGATCGCATCCACGTCGGCCTTCAGTGCCAGGGCGATGATCTCGTCGATCCCCAGGTAGGCGTCGATCGGGGCCTTGCCCTTGCCGATCTGGTAGGCCTCATCGGCCTTGTAGCGGTGCAGGGAGAGCTTGTCTTCTTCCGAGTAGAGGGCAACGGTGCTGATACCCAGTTCGGTGCAGGCCCGGAAGATGCGGATGGCGATCTCGCCACGGTTGGCGGCCATTACCTTTCTGAACTTGTTGACTTTTTTCATGTGACTGCCTCCTGAGAGTTCGATCAGATCGAAAGTAAGATTGAAAATTTTTAGCGAAGCTGAAAAAATTTAGTTATTTTGTATAGTTATGAAGCTTATGGTGGCGGCACTTAACCAGAAACAAGGGGTGATGTCAATAGATAAATGTGCGCTTTTGCGGATGCTGCTTGCCTGGCTCCGCTGTATGCGCCTTCATGTATACGCTATGTATTCAGCGTGTCGCCCCTGCATTTTTTTTGTTATCGTGAGCTGCGACAGAGCTGTGATCGAGGAGGCCTTTGTGCAACTAATCGTGAAGTTACGACCGTATCTTTTTATCGCCTTGGCGGTTGGAGCCGTCCTGCCGGTGGTAACGGCGCCAATGGCCTTGGGGGCAGGCATCGTGTTCGGGCTGCTGTTGGGCAATCCCTGGAAGGTGCAGACCTCCCGCTGGAGCCGACTGTTGCTGCAGGGGGCTGTGATGGGTCTCGGTTTCGGTGTGCCGATTCAGAACGTCATCATCACCGGTCGGGATGCCTTTGTCTATACGGCAGTCAGTATCGGCCTGACCATGCTGCTGGGCCTTGCGCTGGGCAGGCTGTTCGGCACTGCCTCCCGCACCTCAACCCTGATCTCGTTCGGCACCGCCATTTGCGGCGGCAGCGCCATTGCCGCCATGGCCCCGGTGATCAGGGCCGAGCCGGAAGAGACAGGGGTGGCGCTGGCCACGGTCTTTACCCTCAATGCGCTGGCGTTGCTGGTCTTTCCACCGTTGGGCCATCTGATGGGGATGGGGGAAGGACAGTTCGGTCTTTGGTCGGCGCTTGCAATTCACGATACCAGCAGCGTGGTGGGGGCGGCGGCGGCCTTTGGCGGTACGGCATTGACCATCGCCACCACCGTCAAGCTGACCCGCATGCTCTGGATCATGCCGGTGGCGCTGGGGGTGGCGTTGGTGACCCGTTCTGAGGGCAGGGTTGCGTTCCCCTATTTTATTCTCGGGTTTCTGGCTGCTGCTGCGCTGCGCAGTCTGCTGCCCCAGTACTTGCCGTTCTGGCAGGCGGGTTTGGCCGTGGCCAAGCAGGCGCTGGTGGTGACGCTGTTTCTGATCGGCAGCGGCCTGACCCGTGAGGTGTTGGCCAAGACCGGACTGCGTCCGTTGCTGCAGGCCACACTGCTGTGGGTGGTCGTTTCGCTTGCATCTGCCGCGGCCATTATGGCCGGCCTGGTATCGTGAACAAAAAAACACCCTGCGCCATCAGGGCGGGCAGGGTGTTCGAGTGCGGCGTGCCAGTGCAGCAGGGCTAGGCGGTATATTCGTCGGCGTACTTGACCAGGTTGGGTAGATCCGGCTTGGTCAGGATTTTTTGCGCCCCCAGCGATTCCCATTTGCGGATGTTGTCCTCCGAGGCCAGCGAGGAGAAGATGATGATCGGCAGTTCCTGCGGATTCTTCTCCTTGCGGACGGTGGAGGTCAGGTGCAGGCCGTCCATCTGGGGCATCTCCACGTCGGTGATCAGGAGCTGCAGCTTGCTGCGTAGTGTAACGCCCTCAGTGTCGCAACGCTGCATCAGGTCGCGGATCTTGTCCCAGGCCTCGGCCCCGTTGACCGCCTCCAGCACGTTGTAGCCCGCCCCTCGCAGGGCGCTGCACATGGTGGAGCGGATAAAGGGTGAGTCGTCAGCCACCAGGATGGTCTTGCTGTTGCGGTCATGGGTTGGCGCCTCGGCCAGCTGTTCCGGCGCCAGCGGTTTCAGGGCGCTGGAGCTGCAGAATTCGGCCACGATCTTTTCAAAGTCCAGTACCAGGATGATCCGGTCGTCCATCTTGACCAGGCCGGTCACCTGATCGGAATGGGCGCTCATCGAGGGGGCCTCGACGTTTTTCCAGGAGATGCGGTAGATGCGGGAGACCGAGTGGACCAGCACCCCCACCATCAGGTTGTTGAACTCCAGCACGATCACCCGGTCGGCCTGCATGTCGCCGGTATCCTTGTTGAGGATGCGTGCCAGGTTGAGGACCGTGATCACCTTTTCCCGCAGTTTGATCATCCCCTCGATGGCATCTACTGAGTTAAGGGATTTGGTCACCTCCGGCATGCGGATGATCTCGCGCACCTTGGCCACGTTGACCCCGTAGTGGCAGGGCACCAGATTGCCGTGGTGATCGTATTCATCCACGCGGAATTCAACGATTTCCAGTTCGTTGGTGTCACTTTCAAGCAGGATATTGGTCTGTTTAATCGCCATAGGGGCCGCTCCACTGGGTTGGAATAGTGCAGGAGTATACCACAACTTAGCGGATTGCAAAGAGGACAATTTAAGCCCTGTTGCGGCATTGACAGCGCTACACCCCTGTGTTAGCGTCGCGCCTGACCACAAGCTCTGGAGAATCCAATGATAACGCCCGATTTTACAACCTTTTGCCAGTTAGCCAGCCAGGGGAATCTGGTGCCGGTCTATCGCGAGATCATGGCCGACATGGACACCCCGGTGACCGCTTTTCGCAAGATCGACGATGGTCGCTATTCGTTTCTGCTGGAGAGTATTGAGGGCGGCGAGAAATGGGCCCGCTACTCCTTCCTGGGTGCCAGTCCGTCGCTGATTGTCCGCTCCAAGGGGCAGCGTGTCGAGTTGGTGCGTAACGGCGCTATCGAACAACGGGAGGTGGTCGATCCCACCACGGTGGTGCGGGAGATCTTAAGCCAGTACCAACCGGTTGAGGTGGCGGGACTGCCCCGCTTTGTGGGCGGCGCCGTGGGCTACCTGGGCTACGACATGGTGCGCCACTTTGAGCAGTTGCCCACAGGTCTTCCCGATACCATTGGCGCCTGGGATTCGCTGTTCATGATCACCGATAGCCTGCTGATCTTCGACAACGTCAAGCAGAAGATCCAGGTGGTGGCCACCGCACATCTGGACGGCAGCCTGTCGCTGGAAGAGGCCTACCAACAGGCCGTGGCGCGGATCGACGGGCTGGTGGCCCAGCTGCGCAGCCCGCTTTCAGTCAGTCCTGTCACCCGACCGGCCAGCAGCACGGTGGGCTTCAGCTCCAACATGACCCAGGCCGGCTTCGAGGCGGCGGTGGAACGCTGCAAGGAGTACGTGCGGGCCGGGGATATCATCCAGATCGTGCTGTCGCAACGTTTCAGCGGCGACCTGACGGTGGACCCCTTTGATATCTATCGTGTGCTGCGTACCACCAACCCCTCCCCGTATATGTTTTTTCTGCGCTGCGACGACACCACCGTGGTGGGCGCCTCGCCGGAGGTGATGGTGCGTAAGGAAGGGCGCAAGGTGGAACTGCGACCCATCGCCGGTACGCGCCCCCGTGGTGCCACGGTGGAAGATGATGCCCAGCTGGCCGAGGAGCTGCTGGCCGATCCCAAGGAGCGGGCCGAGCATGTCATGCTGGTGGACCTGGGACGCAACGACTTGGGACGGGTCTGCAGGAGCGGTAGTGTTGAGGTGAGTGAGCTGATGGTGATCGAGCGTTACTCACACGTGATGCATATCGTCTCCAACGTGCGCGGTGAACTGCTTGCGGACCGCGACGCCTTCGATCTGGTGCGGGCCACCTTCCCGGCCGGCACCCTGTCCGGCGCCCCCAAGATTAGGGCCATGCAGATTATCGACGAGCTGGAGCCGCTGCGACGTGGCGTCTACGGCGGGGCTGTCGGCTACATTTCCTATTCCGGCAATATGGATCTGGCCATTGCCATCCGCACCCTGGTGGTCAGGGACGGCAAGGTGCATCTGCAGGCCGGGGCCGGTATCGTGGCCGATTCCGACCCCACCGCCGAATGGCAGGAGACGGTCAACAAGGCCATGGCGGTAAGACGGGCAATCGAGATTGCGGAGCAGGGGCTGGAGTAGCGCTTAGTGTAGTTCCAGCGGCCCGGTCTGGTGTTTGGGCCGCTTGAGCAGCAGCAACAGCGGGATGATGGCCAGGAAGGCCAGTCCAACGATGAAGAAGATCCGGTTGTAGGCCAGGGTGGCCGCCTGCTGGCGTACCATGCCGTAGAGCATGGTCAGTGCGCCCTGGTCGGCCTGGGTGGCCGACAGCCCTTTGGTGATCAGGGCCTGTTTGAGCTGCTCGAAGCGCAGCTGAAACACGGGGTTGTACTGGTTGATGTGGGGCACCAGCACGGTCTGGTAAAACTGCGACAGACGACCCAGCATGGTGGCTGCCACCGCAATGCCCACACTGCCGCCGATATTGCGCAGCAGGTTGAACATGCCGGTGGCGTTGCCGATCTCCTGCTTGGGTATGGCCGAGAGGGTGACGGTGGTCAGCGGTACGAAGGTCATGGCCAGGCCGATGCCCAGCACGATCCGGGGCCAGACAAAGGCCCAGTAGGAAGCCTCCAGACTCAGGCGCTGCATCAGAAACATCGAGGCAGCGCCGATCAGCAAACCCGCCAGCACGATCTTCCGGCCGTCCCGCTTCTGCAGCGCCGCCCCCACCAACGGCATGGTCAGCAGGGTGGCCACCCCGCCCGGCGCCATCACCATCCCTGCGTCGGTGGCTGAATAGCCCATCAGTGTCTGCAGAAACAGCGGGATCAGCATGATCGAGCTGTAGAGGCAGAATCCCACCACAAACATGATCAGGTTGCCGGCCGAGAAGGACAGGTCCTTGAACAGCCGCAGGTTGACGATCGGGTGTTCGTGGGTCAGCTCGACCCAGATCAGGGTTGCCAGCGCCACCACCGTCAATACGGTCAGGCTGATGATGAAGGAGGAGTTGAACCAGTCTTCGGACTGGCCCTTGTCCAGCACGATCTGCAATGCCCCCATGCCGACGGTCAACAGTCCCAGGCCCCACCAGTCAACGCTGCGGATGCCGTTGCCCTCCCGCAGATGGGGCGGGTCGAAGATGAAAAAGCTGCACATGATGATGGCGATTGCGCCGATCGGGATGTTGATGTAGAAGATCCAGCGCCAGTTCATCTGGTCGGTGATCCAGCCACCCAGGGCCGGTCCCACGATCGGGCCGAACATGGCGCCCACCCCGAAGATCGCCATGGCCATCCCCTGCTGCTGCGGCGGGAAGGTCTCCATCAGGATTGCCTGGCTGATCGGGATCAGCGCCCCGCCGGCCGCCCCCTGCAGGATGCGGAAAAAGATCAGCGAGGCCAGGTTGGGGGCCGCGCCGCAGGCCAGGGAGGCCAGGGTGAACAGCACGATGCAGGTCATCAGGAAGCGCTTGCGGCCGAACATGCGGGACAGCCAGCCGGTCATCGGCAGCACCACGGCGTTGCTGACCAGGTAGGAGGTCAGCACCCAGGTTACCTCCTCAGTGCCGGCGTTGAGGCTGCCTTGCATGTAGGGCAGGGCCACGTTGGCCACCGAGGTGTCCACGATCTCCATGATGGTGGGCAGCATCACGGTGATGGTGATCAGCCATTTATTGATGCTGCGTTGCGCCTCCGACATCAGCGCAGCGGGCTAAGCTCGCGCAGCACATCGCCGAAGCCCCGCCCGGTATGGATCACCGGCACCACGCTCATCCCCATCCGCAGCAGATGCTCTGGGTCGCTGTCCGGGTCGATCAGGATCTTGACCGGTATCCGTTGCACCACCTTGACGTAGTTGCCGGTGGCGTTTTCCGGCGGCAGCAGCGAAAAGGCGGCACCGGTGCCGGCCATGATGCTGTCCACGTTACCGCTGAAGCGGCGGCCGGGGTAGGCGTCCACCCGGAAACTGACCTTCTGGCCGGGGCGGATATGGGTCAGTTGGCTCTCTTTGTAGTTGGCGACGATCCAGGGCTCCTGCAGCGGCACCACCGCCATCAGCGGTTGGCCGGCCTGTACGGTGGCGCCCGGTTCCACCCCCTTGCGGGTAATGTAGCCGTCGGCCGGGGCGGTGATGCGGGTGTAGCTCAGCCGTAGCCGCGATTCGGCCAGCTCGGCCTGCCGCAGCCGGATACGGGCCTGGGCGCCGGGGCCGGCGTTGAGTCCTGCCTGGGCCTCTGCCCGCTTGAGCTGCTCCTGCGCCTCACGCAGCCTGGCCTCGGCCACCCGCTGGCCGGTTTGCAGGCGTTCAAGCTGTTCCTTGGCAATCACCTCCCGGGCGTGGAGTGCTTCGCCCCGCCGAAGGTCCTGATAAGCCTGGTCGCGACGGGCCTGGGCCGATTGTACGGCTGCCCGGGCCGCCGAAACCTGGGAGGTGTCGCTTGAGGTCTCGTTGATCGCCAGCCCCACGGCGGCCTCGGCCTTCTCGGTTGCCAGCCGGTAGTCGGCCGGGTCCAGTTCCACCAGCAGGTCGCCGGTCTTCACCAGCTGATTGTCCCGCACCTGCACCGCAACCACGGTGCCGGGCACGCGGCTGGCAACCGGATGCACCCGCGCCTCCACAAAGGCGTTGTCGGTCTCCAGGTTGGTACGGCTATGCACCAGCCAGCGGAGGCCGAACCAGCTCCCGATCAGTACCAGTGCCACCAGCAGCAAAGCTGCCTTGCGTTGCGGGCTCAAGCGCTTGCCGGCATCCGGTTGCCGGTTTTCGTCAGGCTGTGGCTCGCTTGCTGGCGTTGTCATGGTTTCATCTGCCATAGGGACGTACTCCTTGTCACAACAGGCCCAGGGCCTTGTTCAGTCGGGCGCGGGCCACCTGGAAGTCGTACAGGGCCCGGTAATGCTCAGTCTTGACCTGGGTCAGCAGGCTTTGGGCATCCAGCACGTCGCTGGCGGTACCGACCCGCTCCTGATAGCGGTCCTTGTTGATGCGCAGGTTTTCCTCGCCCTGGCGGATCGCTTCACGGGTGACGGCGATCTGCTGGTCGGCCAGCTGCAGGTCGTTACGGGCCGTAGCAATTTCCAGGCGGGCCTGCTGCTCGGCCATCCGTAGCTGTTGCTGGACGCGGGAGCGCGAGGCAATCGCCTTTTCTTGGCCGGCCGACGAGGCAAAGCCGTCAAACAGATTCACCTTTAACCCGACTGTGGCGGCATAGATGGTCTGCTCACGCAACCGTTCGTTTTCCAGGTAATCCAGCGAGAGCCGGGCATACAGTTCCGGGTAGAAGGCGGCCCGGCTTGCACGTACCTGTTGTTCACTGGTCTCCAGCTGGCTGCGTAGTGCGGCCAGATCGGGACGGCTTTCAAGGGTCTCTGTCAGTGCTGGCGGCGTAGCTGATGGCTGGGTGGGGAGTGGCGGTTCGGCAAGTCGATACCGTTGATCCGGAGCAGATCCGATCAGGAAGTTCAGTTGCAGTTGCAGATTTGCCAGCCGGTTGCGGCTGGCCAACAGTTTCTGGTGGGACGAGGCGTGGCGCACCTCGGCCTGCAGCAGGTCGTTGCGGGTGACGGAGCCATGCTCGTAGAGGGTCTGGGCAACCCGGCGGTGTTCCTCCACCGAGCGCAGTTCCTGCTCTGCAGTCAGCACCAGCTTTTCCCCTTCCAGCAGACCGAAGTAGGTCTGGATGACCTGCAGAACGACCTCCTGCTCCTGGGAGCGGATGTCCGACTGAACCGCCTTGAGCCCGTATTGAGCCTGCTTTTGACGGGCATCGCGGCGACCAAAGTCGTAGAGGGTCTGCGTGAGGGCCAGGCTGGCAAAGGTGTAGCTGGCCTGCTGGGTTTCCATGGACTGGCCGGCCACCTGCATGGCCTGCGGGTCCAGCTGGGCGGTGTAGCCTCCCTGGGCGTCAAGTTGCGGATAGCGGCCACTGTCGGCCTGGCGCCGGCTTGCCTGAGCAATGGCCTGGTCCCACTGCACGGTCTGCAACAGCGGATGCTGCTGCTTTGCTTTCTGGAGTGCCTCCTCCAAGGTCAGGGGCGTTGCCAGGACTGTGCTGCAGGTAAGCAGGAATGTGGGCAGGATTATGGCCAGCCAGCGTGCCATGTGGTGCTCCTTTCGTTGCCACGGGCCTGGTACCGTGACGCAAATTCAGCACTTTACCGATAATTATCCGGCTGTCAATATCCGTCATCGGCACGGGTGGTGTCGCAACGTCAGCCGCTGGTCCATACAGGGAAAAAAGACTTGCATGCAGCGTATAATTTATGCTATTCGCAATGATACATTTTGTTCGTTTTCAACAAAGTGGGCTCGCAAGGCCCACTTTTTTATTGGGGTACGCCTGTATGGCAGCATCTGTAGACATACCACAGCGAATCACGGAGCTGGCGCAGCCGATCCTCGATTCCCTGGGCCTTGAGCTGGTGGATCTTGAGTTCAGGGCCGCCGGACGCAGCCATGTGCTCTGTCTCTACATCGACAAGCCGGGCGGGGTGAACCTGGACGACTGCGCCGAGGTCAGCCGTGAGTTGTCGCTGGTTCTGGATGTGGAGGACTGCATCCCTGACCGCTACAGCCTTGAAGTCTCTTCCCCAGGGCTGGAACGGCCACTTAAACGGCTGGAGGACTTTGTCCGTTTTAGCGGCAGGCTGGCTCAGATCAAGACCGCTGAGCTGCTTCAGGACGAGCAGGGCAACAAGCGCAAGACCTTTTTGGGCACCCTGCAAGGGGTGGAGGGAGAGCTGGTGCTGCTGCAGCTTAAAGAGGGCCAGCAGGCCCGCATCCCGCTGGACAAGATCGCCAAGGCCCATCTGGCCTTCGAATTTTAACTATATAACGCTTTCATTTATTCATCAGTATTAGGTAAGGAGATTCGTACCGTGGATACCAACGTCAACCTCAAGCAGGCCATCGAGCAGATCGTCAAGGAAAAGGGGATCGACCGTCAGGTGGTCGTAGAGGCGATGGAGCAGGCAGTCCTGTCTGCCGCCAACAAGAAGTACCGCAACACCAGAAATCTGGAGGCTCACTTCAACTCGGAGACCGGCGAGGTGGAGCTGTTTGAATATGTGGTGGTGGTGGAGGAGGTGCAGGATTCCTACACCGAGATTTCGCTGGAAGAGGCCCGCGAGATGGACCCCGAGTGCGAGATCGGCGACGAACTGGGTGAAAAGATCGACTCCGGCGACTTCGGTCGGATCGCGGCCCAGACCGCCAAGCAGGTCATCATCCAGAAGGTGCGCGAGGCCGAGCGCGAGACCGTTTATAACGAGTACAAGGACCGCCAGTGGGAGATCGTTACCGGTCAGGTGCGCCGTTTCGAGCGGGGCGACCTGTTGATCGACCTGGGCCGCGCCGAGGCGATCCTGCCCTCCAAGGAGCAGATGCCCCGCGAGGTCTATCGTCCTGGCGATCGTGTTCGTGCCATGATCATCGATGTGGGTATGACTACCAAAGGCCCTCAGATCGTGCTGTCCCGCACCCATGGCCAGATGCTGGCCAAGCTGTTCGAGGCCGAAGTGCCGGAGATCAGCGAAGGGATCGTAGAGATCGTCAACGTGGTGCGTGACCCGGGCAGCCGGGCCAAGATCGCCGTGGCTTCCCATGACCGCGACGTGGATCCGGTGGGCGCCTGCGTCGGTATGCGTGGTTCCCGTGTGCAGAACGTGGTCTCCGAACTGCGGGGTGAGAAGATCGACATCATCCCCTGGTCGGGCGATATGGCCCGCTTTGTCTGCAACGCCCTGTCTCCGGCCCAGGTCACCAAGGTGTTCATGGACGAGGAGCAGCGCACCCTGGAAGTGATCGTACCCGATGATCAACTGTCGCTGGCCATCGGCAAGCGTGGCCAGAACGTCAGTCTGGCGGCCCGTCTGACCGGCTGCCGGATCGATATCAAGAGTGAGAGCAAGGATACCGAGGCCGACGAACTGGACGAGTTTGCCTCCTTTGACGGCACTCAGCTGGATGAACCGGAAGAGCTTGAAGAGCAGGAGGCCGCCGCTGAGGCGGCTGAGGTCGAGGCGCAGCCGGTGGAGTCTGACAAGGAGTAAGCCATGGGCCGCGAGGCACAGGCAGGTCCCCAGCGCAGCTGTATCGCTTGCCGCCGGGAAGGTGACAAGGCCAGTTTTCTGCGGTTTGTGCTGGCGCCGGATGGCAGCGTGACCCCCGATCTAGAGGAAAAGCTGCCGGGACGAGGTGCTTACACCTGTGTGGCGCGCAGCTGCTTGCTGGAGGCGGTCAAGAAACGCCAGTTCGGCCGTTCCTTCAAAGGGGCCGCAGCGCCGGTGGATGGCGCAGCCCTGGACAGCCTGCTGCAGGAGCAGATGGAGCGTCGCATCAGCGGGTATCTGGCCCTGGCCAATAAGGCCGGTGTGGCCACCTCCGGCGGTGAAGCCGTCGAGCGGACCATGAAGGGCAGCAACCGGCCAAATCTGCTGGTGCTGTCAGAGGATATTTCACCCGCCATCGGCGAGAAGCTCGACGGGCTTGCCCAGCGGGCAGGTGTGCCGGTGATGCGGGCGTTGACGAAGGAAACGTTGGGCATGTTGTTGGGCAAGGAGTCTGACCGGAGCGCCGTGGCGATCATGTCGCCGGGGTTTGGTCAGTCGCTGATACGAGAATTGGTGCGTTACAGGAACTACCTGGAGGAGGATAGCGGGAGATGAGTAAGACCCGGGTGAGCAATCTGGCAGAAAAGCTGGGCGTCGAGACCAAAGAGGTCATTGCCCGGCTGAAGTCATTGGGCTACGACGTCAAGTCGGGGGCTAACACCGTTGATGATGAAGCGGTGGCCAAGCTCATGGCTCCTCAGCCGACAGAGGCGGCCCCTGCCGAGGTGCGGGTTACCTCCACCGTTGTCCGTCGCCGGGCGGCCAAGCCGGCCGCCGTTACCGAGCCAGAGCCGGTTGCAGAACCGGTGGAGGAGGCTCCGAAAAAGGCCACCGCAGCTGCAGCACCGGCTGAGCCGAAACCGGTCGAAGCCACGGTTGTTGCCAAAAAGCCGGTTGAGACCAAGGCCGAGCCGGTGGTGGCGGCTCCTGCTGCCGCCGTTCAGGAGCAGCCTGCGGCTCCGGTTGTAGCGGAAAAGGCTGCCGAGCCGGCACCTGCGGTTGCAGCTGAAAAGCCGGTTGCCCCCGCTGCCGCGACTCCCGCTCCCGCTGCTCCAGATGCTGTTCCCGCACAACCGGCACGGGCCAGCGCCAACCAGGCCAGGATCACCGGCCGGGTTGAGATACCAATTACACCCGACTATCGGAACACCCGTCGTGAGCCGGGTCGAGGCCCGGGTTCAGACCGTGGTCCCCGCCCGGCAGGTGGTCCTGGTGGTGACCGCGGTCCCCGTCCCGCAGGACCGCCCCGTGACGGTGGCGCTCCCCGTCCCGCCGGTCCTCGTCCGGTACAGTTGACTCCGGTGGAACTGGCGCCCCAGGGCGACGATCGTCGCAAGGGTCCTGGCGGTCCAAGCCGCAAGCCTGGTGGGCCGGCAAAAGATGCCGATAAGGCCAAAAAGGCGGCACCGGGCAAAGGTAAGGGCCGTGAGCAGTTCACCAAGACCACGCTGCTTGAGCGCGAGGAGCGTCAGTTTGATCCGTTCCACAAGTCGCGTAAAAAAGGTGGCAAGGAGCGTGAACTGCCCGGTCAGACCGAACTGACCACCCCTAAGGCCATCAAGCGGATCATCAAGATCTCCGAGACCATCACCATCGGCGAGCTGGCCAAGCGGATGGGGATCAAGGCCACCGACGTGATCAAGGCCATGATGAAGATGGGCACCATGGTGACCATCAACCACGTACTGGATCATGATGCTGCCGTGATCCTTGCCTCTGACTATGGGTATGAAGTTGAAAACGTGGCGGTGGACCTGGACGAGATCCTGGAGTTTACCCCTGACGCGCCGGAACTGCTGCAGGAGCGTCCGCCGGTGGTGACCATCATGGGTCACGTCGACCACGGCAAGACCTCGCTCTTGGATGCCATTCGTCAGGCCAACGTGATTGCAGGCGAAGCTGGCGGCATTACCCAGCATATCGGCGCCTACGATGTGGAGCTGCATGGACGCAAGATCACCTTCCTGGATACGCCCGGTCACGAGGCCTTTACCGCCATGCGGGCCCGCGGCGCCAAGGTGACCGACATTGTTATTCTGGTGGTGGCGGCCGATGACGGCGTGATGCCCCAGACCAAAGAGGCGATCAACCATGCCAAGGCGGCCGGCGTGCCGATCATCGTTGCCATCAACAAGATCGACAAGCCCGAGGCCCGTCCGGAAAAGGTCAAGCAGGAGCTGACCGAGCATGGCATCGTTGCCTCCGAGTGGGGCGGCGACACCACCATGGTTGAGGTCTCTGCCAAGCAGCGCCTCAACCTGGAAGGGCTGCTGGAGATGATCCTGCTGCAGGCCGACGTGATGGATCTCAAGGCCAACCCGGACAAGGCGGCCAAGGGCACCATCGTGGAAGGCAAGCTGGACAAGGGCCGCGGCCCGGTTGCCACCGTGCTGGTACAGGAAGGCACCCTGCGCACCGGCGACTACTGCGTGGTCGGTGTCCACTCCGGTCGTGTGCGGGCCATGCAGAACGACCGCGGCGAACGCGTGCTTACCGCAGGTCCGGCCATGCCGGTTGAGGTGATCGGTCTGTCCGGCGTGCCGGATGCCGGTGACATCTTTGTGGCCATGACCGACGAGAAGCAGGCCAAAGAGATCGCCACCCTGCGCCAGATCAAGCAGCGCGAGATCGAACTGGCCAAGCATGCCAAGATGTCGCTGGAACAACTCTACGAGAAGATCCAGCGGGGAGAGGTCAAGGACCTCAACGTCATCGTCAAGGCCGACGTACAGGGCTCAGTGGAGGCAGTGGCGGAGACCCTGCGCAAGCTGTCCACCGATGCGGTCCGTCTGAACGTGATCCACACCGCGGTTGGCGCCATCACCGAGTCGGACGTCAACCTGGCCACGGCATCCAACGCCATCATCATCGGCTTCAGCATCCGTCCCGAGGTCAAGGCCCAGGCCATGGCCGAGAAGGAAGGGGTCGACATCCGCCTCTACAACGTGATCTACGACGCCGTGGATGACATCAAGAAGGCGATGGAAGGTCTACTGGATCCGGTCTTCAAGGAGAAGTATCTGGGCCGTGCCGAGATCCGCGAAATCTTCTCGGTGCCCAAGATTGGCAACGTGGCCGGCTGCTACGTCCAGGACGGCAAGATCCTGCGCAACTCGCAGGTCCGTCTGCTGCGCGACAACGTGGTGGTCTACGAAGGCAAGCTGGGTACCCTGCGCCGCTTCAAGGACGACGTGAAGGAAGTGGCCTCGGGCTACGAGTGCGGCATGGGGCTGGAGAACTACAACGACATCAAGGTTGGGGATATTATAGAGTCGTTTGAGATGGAAAAAACAGCAGCGAAACTATAGGGGCACGGGGCATGGGGCATGGGGCAAGAATGATCGTATCTTGTACCCTTGACCCGTGACCCCTGACCCCTGACCCTGGGTTACTATGCATAAACGTTCCGACAAGGTCGCCGAGACCATCCATACCACCGTATCCACCATCCTGATGCGTGGGCTGAACGACCCGCGCATCGGGTTTGTGACCATCACCGGGGTGGAGGTGACCGATGACCTGCACCTGGCACGGATCTTCTTTTCCGTGATCGGCGACGAGGCGGCGAAAAAGAGCACCGAGGCTGGCCTGAACAGCGCGGCGCGTCATATCCGTCGTGAACTTGGCAAGGTGCTCAAGATGCGCTACACCCCTGATATTCTCTTCAAGTACGACCATTCCCAGGAGTACGGACAACGGATCGACGCACTGCTCCGTGAGGTGGGCGAGGGCCATGATGGAGACGATTCAGAACATAGTTGAGGCGATTCGGCGTAGCCGGAGTGTGTTGATTACCAGTCATGAGGGGCCTGACGGCGATGCCGTCGGCTCCTCGCTTGGTATGGCGGCCTTTTTGCGGGCCATCGGCAAAGAGGTGACCGTACACCTGGCCGATCCGGTGCCGGAACTGTACCGCTTTCTGCCCGGTGCCGAGCAGGTGCGCAGCGATATCCCCGATCAGGATTTCGATCTGGCCTTTGTGCTGGATGTGGGCGAGTTCCGTCGCGCCGGCACGCAGTTCGGCAACTTCAAGCGGATCGGCCAGACCGTCAACCTGGACCACCACCTGACCTGTGAACATTTCGGCGCCTACAACCTGATCGATGAGCAGGCCGCCGCCACCGGGCTTCTGGTCTGGCGGATAGCCAAGGCCTACGGCTTCAGGGCCGATCATGATACCGCCCTCTGTCTGTACGTGGCGGTGCTGACCGATACCGGTTCCTTCCGCTACTCCAATGCCAATCGTGAGGCCTTTGAGGCCGCCGGTGAACTGCTGGAGCAGGGGGGGCTGAACGCCTGGTTTGTCTCGGAACGGTTGTATGAAAGCCAGCCCCGCAAGCGGCTGGAGCTGCTGTCCATGGCGCTGCCGACCCTGGAGTTTATCCGCGACGGTCAGGCCGCCTCGCTGACGGTAACCCTGGATATGTACGCCACAAGCGGCGCCAGCGCCGAGCTGACCGACGGTTTTGTCAACTACCCCCGCTCGGTGGCCGGTGTTGAAGTGGCGATCTTCTTCCGCCAGCTTGAAGAGAAAAAATATAAGGTCGGCTTCCGCTCCAAGGGGGCGGTTAATGTGGCGGCTCTGGCCCAGGCCTTTGGCGGCGGCGGTCACCACAATGCGGCCGGCGGTACCGTGGACGGCACCCTGGACGAGGTCAAGCGGATCGTCTATCAGGCGGTGCATGAGGCCGCGTGGTAGACGGTTTTCTGATTATCGATAAACCGGCCGGTTGCAGTTCCCACGATGTCGTCAATCGGGTGCGACGTATCCTGGCCACCAAAAAGGTGGGCCACACCGGCACCCTGGACCCCTTTGCCACCGGCGTGTTGCCGATTGCGGTGGGGGAGGGGACCAAGGCAATCCCGTTTCTGGATGAGGGTGAAAAGTGCTATCTGGCCACCCTGCAACTGGGGATCACCACCGATACCCTGGATATCACCGGTACGGTGCTGCGCGAGGCTGACAGTACCCAGGCGGGTGAAGCCGACCTGCTCCGTGCCATGGCCGACCTGACCGGCGAGATCGATCAGGTTCCGCCGATGTTCTCGGCCATCAAGCAGGGGGGGCAGCCGCTCTACAAGCTGGCACGCAAGGGTATTGAGGTGGAGCGGACAGCCCGCCGGGTGCTGATCAAACGCTTTGAGCTGCTGGCCTTTGAGCCGCCCCTGGCCCAGGCTGAAGTCCACTGCTCCCGTGGCACCTATGTGCGCACCTTGGCGGATGACCTGGGCCGAATGTTGAACTGCGGTGCCTGTCTGACCGAGCTGCGGCGCACCATGAGTGGCCCGTTTCGACTGGAGCAGGCCCTGAGCCTGGAGGAGCTGGAGGCGGTCGTTGCCGGTGATGCTATCGACCAGTACCTGTTGCAACCGTTGGCCATGCTGAGTCATCTGCCCCGTATCGAGCTGGATGCTGATGAGGTACGCCTGGTGCGTAACGGCCAGGTGCCTTATCGTTGCCTGCTGCCTGAACTGCCTGAAGAGGGCTGCTGCTGCCTGGTGGCTGAGGGCGTTCTGTTGGCGGTGGCCCGCAAGCGGCAGGGACGGCTGGTTTTACAACGAGGCTTTGTTGCAAGTTAAATGCTTTACATCAACCGTAAAGCTGTGCTATATAGTTATCCCTTTTACGTTTTTACCGTAGTTCGACACATATTACCCACAGCGGTACAGGAGGAGTTTAAAGGTGCTGGCAACTGAAAAGAAGCAGGAAATCATCAACAATTTTAAGAAGCATGAAGGTGACACCGGTTCCCCTGAAGTCCAGATCGCTATCCTGAGTGAGCGGATCACCTATCTGACCGAACACTTCAAGATGCACAAGAAGGATCACCACAGCCGCCGTGGCCTGCTGAAGCTGGTCGGTCAGCGTCGTCGCATGCTTGATTATCTGAAATCAAAAGACCTTGGTCGTTACAAAGTGGTGATCGAGCGTCTCGGTATCCGCAGGTAGGAGACGGGCACGTATCCGGCTTAGCCGGTGAGTGCCCGGCTTATGTATAATCGCAAAAGGGCTGCAAGGCCCTTTTGCTGTTTCGTTAACCAGTGTTGGGGGCGTGGATAGACGGTCCGCCAGAGCGGACCGTGCATCGACGGCCCCAGCGCATACCAAGCAGGAGGAGAAACCATGAGTATGACGTTTAATGAGCAATGCGTTGAGGCAACCGTAGGTAATATGCAGGTCAAGATTTCCACTGGCAAGATGGCCAAACAGGCTAACGGCGCAGTGGTGGTCCAATCCGGTGACACCATAGTGCTGGTGACCGCCGTGGCCGCCAAAGAGGCCAAGGAAGGGCAGGACTTCTTCCCGCTGACTGTCAACTACACCGAGAAGGCCTATGCCGGCGGCAGGATTCCTGGCGGCTTCTTCAAGCGTGAGGCCCGTCCGGCCGATGCCGAGACCCTGATCTGCCGCCTGATCGATCGTCCGATCCGTCCGCTGTTTCCGGAAAATTTCCTCAACGACACTCAGATCATCGCCACCGTGCTGTCGGCCGAAGAGGATCACGATCCGGCCATCCTGGCCATGATCGGCGCCTCGGCTGCCTTAGGGATCTCCGACATCCCGTTTTTTGGTCCGATTGCCGGCGTCAAGGTGGGCCGGGTGGCTGGCAAGCTGATCGCCAACCCGACCGCAGCCGAGCTTGAGCAGAGCGACATGGAGATCGTGGTGGCCGCCGGCCGCGACGCCATCTTCATGGTGGAGGGCGAATCAAAGTTTGTGACCGAAGAGGATATGCTGGAGGCGATCTTCTTTGCCAAGGATGCCGTACAGGGCATTCTGGACGCCCAGGACGAGCTGCAGAAGAAGGCCGGTGTTGCCAAGCGCGACGTGCCGCCGCCGCAGATCGATGAGGCCCTCAAGGCCAAGGTGAAGCAGCTGGCCTTCGACCGGATCGCCCAGGCGTTCAAGATCAAGTCCAAGCAGGAGCGCTACGCCGAGGTGGCCCAGATCAAGGCCGATGTGCTGGAAGCGCTGGCTGCCGACTATGAAGGCCGCGCCAAAGAGATCAAGGGCTTTTTGGGCGATCTGGAATACGAGCGGATGCGCAACGACGTGCTGGAGACCGGCATCCGGATTGATGGCCGCGACACCACCACCATCCGTCCGATCGCCATTGAGGCCGGTCTGCTGCCCCGCGTACACGGTTCAACCCTGTTCAGCCGTGGCGAGACCCAGGTGATGGCCGCAACAACCCTGGGCACCTCCCAGGACGAGCAGCGGATCGACAATCTGTTCCAGCGTGATACCCGCAAGCGGTTCCTGCTGCACTACAACTTCCCGCCGTTCTCGGTGGGCGAGACCTCCTTCCGTCTGGGACCCGGCCGTCGCGAGATCGGCCACGGCATGCTGGCCGAGCGGGCCATTGCCGCCATCCTGCCGGATCACGACCAGTTCCCCTACACCATCCGGATCGTCTGCGAGACCCTGGAGAGCAACGGCTCCTCCTCAATGGCCTCGGTCTGCGGCGGCTGCCTGTCGCTGATGGACGCCGGCGTGCCGGTCAAGGCGCCGGTGGCCGGTATCGCCATGGGTCTGATCAAGGAAGGCGACAAGGTTGCCGTGTTGACCGACATCCTGGGTGACGAAGACCACCTGGGCGACATGGACTTCAAGGTGGCCGGTTCCGCCGATGGCGTGACCGCCCTGCAGATGGACATCAAGATCGGCGGCGTCAGCAAGGAGATCATGGCCCAGGCCCTCAAGCAGGCCAAGGACGGCCGGATGTATATCCTGGGCAAGATGGCGGAATGCCTGACCGCTCCGCGTGAGGAGATGTCCTCCTATGCGCCGCGCATCACCACCATCTTCATCAAGCCCGACCGTATCCGCGACGTAATCGGTTCCGGCGGCAAGACCATCCGCAGCATCACCGAGGCCACCGGCGTCTCGATCGACATCGAGGACAGCGGCAAGATCAACATCGCCAGCTCCGACAAGGCTGCCTGCGACGCCGCCATCGAGCTGATCCGTGGTCTGACCGACGAGGCCGAAGAGGGCAAGCTGTACATGGGTACCGTCAAGAAGATCATGGAGTTCGGCGCCTTTGTTGAGATCATGCCCGGCACCGACGGTCTAGTGCATATCTCCGAGCTGGACGAGACCCGCGTCAAGAACGTCACCGACATCCTCAAAGAGGGTGACAAGGTGCTGGTCAAGTGCATCGGGGTGGATAAGCAGGGTAAGATCAAGCTCTCCAGAAAGGCTGCCCTGGGGCAGAGTCTGGAAGAGAAAGACTAAGTGCAACATCTTGGTTACACGGGGGACGGGACTGGAGTCCCGTCCCCTTTTTTATTGACGTGACCCGTTTGCTTCCTGCATATAACGCAGGTTAAGGAGGTGCTCATGGAGCGCTGGACCATCGCGGATTCCACCAAGATCTACAATGTCGACAACTGGGGCGACGATCTGTTTTCCATCAACAAAAAGGGAAACATCTGCGTCCATCCGTCGTCCAACTCCAAGAACGCCATCGACCTGCGGGTGCTGGTGGATGACCTGATCAAGCGCAAGATCAAGCCGCCGATCCTGCTGCGCTTCATGGATGTGTTGCAGGGGCGGATCGCCTCCATCAACCGGGTCTTCCGCAACGCCATCGCCGCTAACGATTACCCCGCCAAGTATCAGACCTTCTATCCGATCAAGGTTAATCAGCAGCGCCAGGTGGTAGAGGCCATCGCCTCCTACGGCAAACGCTACAACATCGGCCTTGAAGTCGGCTCCAAGCCGGAACTGGTGGCCGGCATCGCCATCTCCACCGGCAACGGCCTGCCGATCATCTGCAACGGCTATAAAGACGCCGAGTATATCGAGACCGTGCTCTACGCCACCAAGATCGGCTATCAGATCACCATCGTGGTGGAGAAGCTGTTCGAGCTGGAAAAGATCATTGAGCTTGCCAAAAAGACCGGTATCCGGCCACGGCTGGGGATCCGGGTCAAGCTCTCCTCCAAGGGGACTGGCAAGTGGGCCACCTCGGGTGGTGAGGACGCCAAGTTTGGCCTGCGGATGTCGGAGATCATGGCCGCCATCCGGATGCTGGAAGAGGAGGGGATGCTGGACTGTGTGGTGCTGTTGCACTCCCACATCGGCAGCCAGATCACCAAGATCGACAAGATCAAGACCGCCCTGATCGAGGCGGCCCGCATCTATTCCGAGATGCGCAAGCTGGGGATGAATATCGAGTATCTTGATATCGGCGGCGGCCTGGGGGTCGATTACGACGGTTCCAAGTCCAGCTACTTCTCCAGCGTCAACTACACGGTGGAAGAGTACGCCAACGACGTGATCTACCAGATCAAGAACATCTGCGACGAAGCCGGGGTGGACTGTCCCAACATCATCTCCGAATCGGGCCGGGCCACCGTGGCCCACTACTCGGTGCTGGTGACCAACGTGCTTAACACCAACACCCAGAGCCTGATGCCGGATTACGAGGCGGTGCTGGAGGAGATGGAAAAACCGGCCCCGACGGTCAAGAAGCTGCTGGACATCTACAAGAGCCTCGACCGCTACTCGCTGCGGGAGGACTACCACGACACCCTGCAGCTGATCAACGAGGCGGTCAGTCTGTTCAATCTGGGCTACCTCACCCTGCAGGAGCGGGCCATCGCCGAGTGGCTGTATGCCAAGATCATCAAGAAGATCAACGGCATAGTTGAGAAGATGAAGCCGATCCCCGAGGAGTTGCAGAACTTCCAGCTGGCCCTGCGCCAGACCTACTTTGCCAACTTCTCCCTGTTCCAGTCGATCCCCGACTCCTGGGCCATTGATCAGCTGTTTCCGATCATGCCGCTGCAGCGCCTCAATCAGCGGCCGGACGTGATGGCCTCCATTGCCGATATTACCTGCGACTCCGATGGCGAGATCACCAGCTTCGTCGGTGAGAACGGCAGGGCCAAATTCTTGCCGCTACACAAGATCAAGAAGGACGAGGATTACTACATCGGCTTCTTCCTGATCGGCGCCTATCAGGAGATTCTGGGTGACCTGCACAACCTGTTCGGCGACACCAACGCCGTGCATATCACCTTCAACAAAAAGACCGGCTACCTGATCGACACGGTCATCAACGGCGACGCCACCTGGGAGACCCTGAAGTACGTCCAGTACAAGGGGCCGGAAATCCTGAAGCGGGTGCGGGAGCACCTGGAGAAGGACGTGGCCCGCCGCAAGGTCTCCATTGAGGAGAGCAGCCATTTTATCGAACTGTTGGATCGGACCCTGCTGGGGTACACCTACTTAGGAGAGTAAACCATGAGCAACGTACTGATCATCGGCGCCGGCGGGGTCGGCCAGGTTGTGGCCCACAAATGCGCCCAGCGCCGCGACATCTTCACTACCATCACCCTGGCCTCCCGCACCAAGGCCAAGTGCGACGCCATTGCCGCCCAACTGAACAACAGCATCACCACCGCCCAGGTGGATGCCGACAACGTGCCCGAGCTGGTGGCCCTGATCAAGCAGGTCAAGCCGAGCCTGGTGATCAACGTGGCGCTGCCGTACCAGGATCTGCATATCATGGATGCCTGCCTGGAGACCGGCGTCGATTACCTGGATACCGCCAACTACGAACCGCTGGACACCGCCAAGTTCGAGTACTCCTGGCAGTGGGCCTACCAGGACCGGTTCAAGCAGGCCGGTCTGATGGCCCTGTTGGGCTCCGGCTTCGATCCCGGTGTGACCAACGTCTACACCGCCCTGGCCGCCAAGAAGTACCTGGACGTGATTGAAGAGCTGGACATCATCGATGCCAACGCCGGCTCCCATGGCCAGCCCTTTGCCACCAACTTCAACCCGGAGATCAATATTCGGGAAGTAACCGCCACCTGCCGCCACTGGGAAAACGGCCAGTTCGTGGAGAGCCCGGCCCTGTCCACCAAGCGGGTCTTCGACTTCCCTGAAGGCATCGGACCGATGAACATCTACCGCCTCTACCACGAGGAGATGGAATCGATCGTCAAGCATATCCCCACCATCAAAAAGGCCCAGTTCTGGATGACCTTCTCAGATAATTACCTGAAGCACCTGGAGGTGCTGCAGAACGTCGGCATGACCCGCATCGACGAGGTGGAGTTTAACGGCCAGAAGATCGTGCCGATCCAGTTTCTGAAGGCCCTGCTGCCCGACCCCGGTTCCCTGGGGCCGCTCACCAAGGGCAAGACCTGCATCGGCGTGATTGCGCGGGGTATCAAGGATGGCAAGCGTAAACAGGTTTACATCTATAACATCTGCGATCACGAGGCCTGCTACAAAGAGGTGCAGTCCCAGGCCATCAGTTACACCACTGGCGTACCGGCCGTGGTGGGGGCGATCATGATGCTGACCAAACAGTGGCATGCCCCCGGCGTCTGGAACATGGAGCAGTTTGATCCAGAGCTGTTCCTGAAGGAGTTGGGGCCGATGGGGTTGCCGGAAGTCGTCGTCGAAGGGGAGTGGCCGGAACTGTAGCAGTACCATCCGGTCACTGCAAAGGAAGGCAGTGTAACGGCTTTACAATAACCAGTGTGATCTGTAGGGGCACTTCCTGTTTACGGGTAGTGTCCCTTTTTTGTCTGTTACGCCGGGGATGGCTATCTCAGCGAGACAAGAGCTGATCCTCTACGCTGCTGGCCGATGGTTCGCTAAAATAGCCCATGGCAGCCACCTGGTCGGCATTCATCACAATCTTCAGCAGTTCTCCGTCACGCTCCTGCGCGACGTCAATCACCCGCAACACGTCGCACAGATGCGCGTATCCCGGCAGCAGGGTTGCCAGCTGATTTTGCGCGCCCATCAGAAACTGGCGGTTGAAGAGGTTGCCGCCATCCTCCGGGTAGAGGGGTATGTAGCGGATGCCGGCCTCCACCATATCCTGGAAGAAGTGCGTGCCAAAGGAGAGATCAGGCTCGTGGGAGCCGGCCCGGTAGGCGATCTCGATCAGCACCGCCGTATTGCAGATATCGGCATAGGAGACATGCACCCCCTGTCTGATCTCCCCTCTGCTGCCCCAGCGGCCAGGTCCCATCAGGATGAAGCGGCGTTTAGGCAGCAGGGCGTTCAACAGCCCCACCGCCCGCCCGATGTCCAGGAGCGTCTCGAGGCTCGCCTGCGCCGCATACTGCTCCGGCGGGACGTAGACGATATGGGTGATCTCCGGAATACGCCCGTTTGAGATAAAGCGATGCGCCGTGAAAAGGATGGCGCTGTCGGGGATGTCCTGCTGTATAACGGCGGGCGCCGTATCGCTCTCAATGCTCTGTGGGCGGCATTGCAACAGGTACAGCTGGTTGCCGTCGTTGGCAAACTCTATCTCCACCGGCAGGCCCATCGCCTGCTGCAGGGTCTGCAGGATGGTCCTGATCTGCCTGATGAACGGGGTGCGTTTTACCAGCCCTTCAAAGGTGGCCACCGTTTCGTCACGGTTCAGCTGCAGTTCAAAGGACGGGATGTGGCAGATCTCGCCATCGCGGTAGGCTGACACCAGGTGGGACAGGTGCGGTATAGCTTCGCCGTGCTCCCGGAGAACGCGGTCGAACGGAACCGTTTCAAAGCTTCGTTCCTGCAGGTTGATCAGGTCGACCCTGGTGGGGGCATAGCGCCGTATTTCGTCAGGGGTGACATTAACCCGCAGGCCGGGCTGTCCGGGGGAAAGCAGCAACGGATAGTCGTTGCTGATGCGATCCACCGCCCGGGTACCAAGGCCAGGCACCAGTCGGCACAGGCCGTCTTCGCGCCGTAAGCGCGGCGACCAGCGAAACTCGTTGGAACTCATCGCCACACCGGAAAACAGCGGCATATGGTACGGGCCGACACGCCTGCCCACAACCTCCTGAATCAGGATGCCCATCTCTTCACGAAAATCGAGCAGACCGCGTTCTGAGCGGTAGACGATCGGGTCTGGTCCGAATACCGAGGCATAAATCTCGGCTATCGCATCGAGCAGTGCATGCAGTCTGGTGCGCTTGTCACCCTGATTGTGCAGAAAAAGGCTCTTGTATTTGCCGGAAAAAGCGGTGCCGGCCCGGTCCTCCAACAGACTTGAGCTGCGCACGATGATCGGACATTCGCCGAAATCGTCCAGCGCATGGGACAGGCCCCGGTACAGGTCGGCAGGGAAGCGCGCGTGCTTGAACAGCTGGATGATGTTGGGATACTCAAAGCGGATCTGTTCGATATCCTTGTACTTAAGCTCGTTTACATCCTCCAGGTCGTTGTGGTGCAAAAACGATGTCAGGCAATCGGCGGTCAGATACCAGGTCTTCGGCATGCTGACCTTGGCAAGCAACTCTTCCTTTTCCGCTGCCCGTGCCAGGATGCGCCAGGCGATGAACAGTCCGGTACTTTTGCCTCCCAAACGGCCGTTACTTTCAGCAGGATGGATAATGCGGGTCACCAGCTCGAAAAAATCAGCCACCTGCAGGTGGTGTTTGGCAAAATTGATAAAGTCGATGGTGTCGGAAAAGAAACGGCGGATCAGCGATACGCGCAGCCATTTTTCAGTGGATTGCTCCAGGAGCGCCCCGTCGCCGTGCTGAGCGCGATACTGCAGCAGGACGTCGATGACCTTGTCCAGTGATACGGTTGCAGAATCTATGGTCTTGATCAGGAAGCTGAGCCTGTTTTCCTGAATCCAGCGGTGCAGCGAAGAAAGCAGCTCGCTGTCGGACAGGTGGCGCGCGGCGAGCGCGAACACCTGTTCGCTCATAGCGAGGATATCGTTGCAGGGGTGGTGTCGGCTCGGACAATTGATCTCTGAAGCGGTTTCCGGATGGTGCGCGGCAAAGGTGACGGCAAACGTATCAAGGTACTGGCGGGCCTCTTTGATGTCGTTACGGCACAGCAGATAGAGCATCTTGCGGGAGCAATACAGGTACAGCCGTTCATCGGTACGTCGCAGCGCGTCAACAAGCGCCAGCCATTCGGGGGTAGACGCCTGCTGCTGGCCGAGCCGCTTCTCCAGCGTGCGGTGCAGCAGCGTCTGGCCGATCCGATCGGCGATGGTGCGGAGCAGTTTACGCTCTTTTTCAAGGAAGACCCCCTCGTGAGAGGGCGGCACCTCGCTCAGGTAGGATATTTCAAGCGAACCGACCACCCGTTCGCCGGCAGGTATGGGGGCTGATTCTGTCCAGCGGGTTGATTTGAAATCGGGCGATGCGTACACCACGCCGTCATACATGATACGGGCCTGACATAATTCGGGAAAGCGCCAGCCCGAGGGGACGGCTGCAACGATCTCGCGGAATAGCCCGTCGAGTGAGGAGTTGCTGCTGGCCAGCAACTCCTCGACCCGGTACAGGCAGTTCAGCTCCTTTTCCCGCTCACGCAGGGTCTGAAGCAGTTCAGGCGGTTGTTCGTCGGCAGGTGTATGGTTCATATCCGCTCAGCGGGGCGTCGGCTGCGGCAGCCCGTATTATGCCCAGCCCCGCGCCTGGACAGCCTTTGCCACACGATTGATGGCAATCACATAGGCCGCGTCACGCATGCTGATCTTCTGCCGCCGCGCAACGTCACCCACGGCAATGTAGGACGAGGTCATGGATTTTTCCAGCTTCTGCAGCACCTCGTTCTTATCCCAGAAATAATTGGTGTTGCACTGTACCTGTTCGAAGTAGCTGCAGGTCACACCACCGGCGTTGGTCAAAAAGTCGGGCAGAGTAAGGATGTTCCGCTGTTGAAGCACCTCGTCGGCCTCCGGTGTGGTCGGCCCGTTGGCCCCCTCGGCAATCACCTTTACGCCAGGCGCAATGTTGTCCACATTATCCAGGTGTATCTGGCTTTCGATCGCCGCCGGGATCAGGATGTCCACATCCTGCTCCAGCCAGGCGTCACCCGGCAGCAGTTCATAGCCCAGATCGCTGGCCCGTTTTTTGTCGATACTGCCGAACTTGTCGGCGATGTCCTGCAGTTCAATCACATTGACCCCGCTCTTTTTGCGATAGGTATAGCTGGTCATGTCGTGTTGGTCCCAGCAGGATATAGCCAGCACCTTACCACCGAGCTGGGTGTAGAGCCGGGCCGCATATTGCGCCACATTGCCGAATCCCTGTATGCTGGCGGTGGTCTTGTCGATGGCAATCCCCATTTCATCAAGCGCCGTGGCCAGGACATACACCACGCCATACCCGGTGGCTTCAGTACGCCCCTGTGACCCGCCGCTGCCCAGCGGCTTGCCGGTAATAAAGCCAGGGAAGCGGCCTCCGTGGATCGTCTCGAATTCATCCAGCATCCACAGCATGTGCTGGCCATTGGTCATCACATCCGGAGCGGGCACGTCACTCCACGGGCCGACGTTTTTTGCGATCTGTCGAACCCAGCCGCGGCAGATCTGCTCCTGCTCACGCAGACTCAACTGGTGGGGATCGCAGATAACCCCGCCTTTGCCGCCTCCTAGGGGGATATCGACAACAGCGCACTTCCAGGTCATCCACATCGAAAGCGCGCGCACCGTGTCGATAGTCTCCATCGGGTGGAAGCGGATACCGCCTTTGGCCGGACCGCGCGCGTCGTTGTGCTGCACGCGAAAGCCGTTAAACACCCGTACGGTTCCGTCGTCCATGCGCACCGGGATGGAAAAGTGATATTCACGCATCGGCTGTCTGAGCAACTGTCTGACTCCGTCGTCGAGCTCCAGCAGGTCAGCCACTTTGTCGAATTGGTATTGGGCGATTGTGTACGGATTGTACGTGCCATGCGTCATGCGTGCACTCCTTCATGCAGGTGTTTTTGTGTAGCTATAACTCGTTGGTTTTGTTTCGATGCAGCTGGCGGGCCTGAATATCTGGCTGGGCCATGCAAGCAGATTTCCTGACGGTAACGATATCTTTTACCACAAGTTTACTGAACCGTTTGATATATTTTGTGACACGACACGTTCGGCCTGCCTCTGTTGTTGACCTGAACGGTAGTACCCTGCTAGGCTCTAAGCCCTTATTTGCTCTATGCGAGGTCTTCCCATGACTGGTATTGCCATAGCCGACATTGTTGCCAAAGCCCCATCCCCGGCCTACGTGGTTGATCTGGGGCGGCTGCGTCATAATCTGGCCATCCTGGACCAGGTGCAAACGCGTAGCGGGGCCAAGATCCTGATGGCGCTGAAGGCCTTTGCCATGTGGTCCACCTTCCCGCTGATCCGCGAGACCCTGCAGGGGGTCTGCGCCAGCTCACCCTGGGAAGCGCGGCTGGGCCGTGAGGAGTTTGGCCGCGAGGTGCACTCCTTTGCCGCCGCCTTTAAAGAAAGCGACGTGGTGGAGCTGCTCGGCATCTCCAATCACCTGGTCTTCAACTCCTTCAACCAGCTGGAGCGCTTCCGGCCGCTGTGGGAGCAGAGCGGCGTCTCCATCGGCCTGCGGGTCAACCCGGAGCACTCCGAGGGGCACACCGCCATCTACGACCCCTGCGCCCCCAACTCGCGGCTGGGCATCCCGGCAGCCGAGTTTATCGGCCGTTCGCTGGCCGGGGTAGAGGGGCTGCACTTCCATACCTTGTGTGAGCAGTTGTTCGAGCCGCTGGAGCGGACGGTTCGGGTCTTTGAGGAGAAGTTCGGCCGCTACCTGCAGGGGATGAAGTGGCTCAACCTGGGGGGCGGCCACCATATCACCCGCGAAGGCTACGACATCGACGGCCTGGTAAAGCTTGTAAACTATTTACGAGCAAAATATGACGTTGAGGTCTATCTGGAGCCGGGTGAGGCGATCGCCATCGGTACCGGCCTGCTGGTGGCCGAGGTGCTGGACGTGGTGGACAACGGCATGCAGATCGCCATCCTGGACGTCTCGGCCACCTGCCATATGCCGGATGTGCTGGAGATGCCCTACCGGCCTGCCATCACCGGCGGCTATGATGCCGGTGAGCAGCCGTACAGCTACCGCCTGGGCGGCCCCTCTTGTCTGGCCGGCGACGTGATCGGCGACTGGTCTTTTGAAGAACCGTTAAAGGCTGGTGATCGGCTGGTGTTCGAGGATATGGCCCACTACACCATGGTCAAGACCACCACTTTCAATGGCATCCAGCATCCCCACCTGTGCACCTACGAGCCGGAAACCGGTCAGCTCACGGTGGTGCGCAGCTTCGGCTATCCTGACTTCAAGAGCCGTCTTTCCTAAAAAAGAGGTTGCCTGGCTTGCGTCCGTTCCCCGCTCTGGGGTATAGTGCACCCAATTTACCTTTGTCCCCTTAGCTCAGCTGGATAGAGCAACGGCCTTCTAAGCCGTAGGTCGCAGGTTCGAATCCTGCAGGGGACGCCAATAAAATAAAGGGCTTACAGTTTTGACTGTAGGCCCTTTTTGCTTCGTGGTGTAGTAAATGGTGTAATAGATTTTTCTCAGAGGGTGTGCATCGGATGCACCCCCCTATGCCCCTGCAATCTCTGACACCTCACAATATGAGACCGCGCAGGCAGCCACATTCACGCGCCGTCAATTTCAAAACTTTCATTTTCAGCGGATGCACTACCGCCTCTGTTTTGTAGGCATAGGGCAAACAAGCCGTAATCATTGAATAACCTCAATTTGAGTACATCTGTTCTGATGGGATTTGGCAAAAGTTTCATTTTGACAGCGTGAAAATGTAGGTGCCTGCGCGGTCTTCGATATAGGCCCTGTAGAGATTAAACCCCCCATACCCCGCCGGCGAGCTTCGGCTTTGCCTCTTCGATCCTAGCCCTGTCTGCTGCAGTGAATGGAAAAGCCGCCGCCGTTGTGTTCGGCAGCGGCTCTGTTCATGGTCACACCGCCTCGATGGAAGGTCGGGCCTGTGGCTTTGCTGAGTTCTATTCGGTGTTTGTTCCGGGCCAACTCAGGACACGCCCAGCAGGTATGAGGATTGAATTGGAACCCTCACGGTGACTGCTATCCGTTACGGTACGAGCTTCTGATTGAACAGCAGGTCCGGCTGCAGGACAACGCCGTCCATACGGGCATGTGCAACTAACAGGTGGCTGTAGCTGCCGGGTTTGGCGTAGCGAACCACTTCAAGCTTGACGTCTTGCCGGACGGTGATTGCGAAGGCGTCAGCAAAGTTTCCGAAGATTGCAAGCCCAGCGGTAAGTTTGGTAGTGGGCAGCTCCTGCATGCCAGCCAGGAAGGGCGGTTTGCCCAGCCAGCTACCGGCAGTCGAGGCCAGCAGGCCGGAACGGGTTACGAAGTCGCCAGCGTTCATGATGTAGCTTGCCGGAATGCCCTGGTCTGCATTCATCGCTGCAGCAATGGCAAGAAGGGTACCTGCCCAGGTTGCCGTAGCGTGAGCGACTGAGCTCGCCGGAATGTTTGCGTCCGCAAGTAGGGTTGCAAGACACAGGGCGTCCAGCTTCTGCGCAAAAGCAGCGGCAAGGGATGTGTTCAGCACTGCATCAAGGTTCGCTGAGTCTGCCACAATTTCAGCGCTCAGTGGCACCAGGGCAACGAGCGCTTTCGGGTTACACGCAACGGCCTCAACCGTCACGTCGCTTTCGGAGACGTCAGCAGCGCCTTCGGTGTGCTGGTACACGGTAGGGTCTGCTGTGACGCGGGCCAGATTGGTCGGGCCATCAAGATTGATAGTGCCGGATCCTGCGCGTACCACCGTTGCCTGTGCGCGTACCAGGTCGATGATTTCTGAACCAACATAGGTCGGAACGGTGGCCGGTCCGCTGGTTACAGCGCCCTGGTAGGGCAGGCCGAGGTTTGCCTTGACGAAGTCGCTAAGCGTAAACCGATCTTCGCCCTCTGCTGCAGGCGTGAAGGCCTGCAGTTTTTCATCACGTGCCAGAATGGGGACCATCCGGCCCGCCACGTTTACAAATTTTCTGCCGGCAGTTGTTGCCGAGCTACCCATGAGCCCAGCGGCCTGGCCCTTTCCTATGGCCTGTTCCAGGTTGGCAATGTCGGAAACCAATTTGTCGTAGCGCCCCTCGTGGGCGGCCTTGAACTGTTCAAAAATCGCTATAAATTCGTCTGCAATTGACATGGTAAAAATCCTTTCGTTGCGCCTCCCGGCGCTGATTGTTTTGGGTGTCGCGGTGTATCTCAAGCCCCTGTCAGCAACCGGCATCCCGCCGGGTGTCAGGTTCCGTCGCCCTGCATCCCGCAGGGGTCAGGATTGGTCTTTCAGTTTCATTGCCATGAGCGACAACAGGCCGCCGGAAATGATGGTCTCCGTTCGGAAGCCGCCGCAGCTGAAGGCTGATCCGAATTCAGCCGGAACTTCATCGGTCATCGAGTAGATAACAACGTGCGGCTGCTGGTGGAGTATGTGGACGGCGGCCGGCGGGTTGCTAGCGTCGGACAGGTGCCCGACCATGACCGCCCGTAGGGACACGTTGTCGCAGTGCAGAGCGCCGCGCTCAAGGGCGAACTGTGCCGCATCCTCAGGGATGGGACTGCAGCAGCCCAGCAGCAGGGCGACGGCCTGCTCAGCGTTCAGCGGTTGACGATCATCAGTCGGGACCAGCCCGGCGGCTGCCAGGGCATCGGCTGCGATGGTCATTTTGACCGGGTTACCGCCCTGGCCGGCAAGGTGTTTGATTGCTGTCGAAGTAGAAATCATGGGACTTCCTCCTGTTTTGATGGTGCTACCGTAGCACGGCATTTCCCGAACCCGGTTCACACTGTGCACAGTTTTTTCAGATGTTGGACCAATCACGGCTTTGTAGGTATTCAAGCACCGAGGCCTTGTAAAACCTGATCCCTTGCCGGTCTCCCAGCTTCAGGTGTTCGATTTTACCCTCCCTGGCCAGCCGGTAAGCGAATGACCGGCTACAGCCGAGTAGCTTTGTTACCGGGCCTATGGTCAGCGTCTCGCGCATCGTCTCGCCCTCTTGTCGAGCGTCACGCCACCAAGCTCAAGGCCCAGGCGGCGTTCCTCGCTTTTGATGAATTCCAGCAGCTCCAGTCGTCGTGCTCCCCGGTGCAGCGCCTCGTACACCAACGCCAAAAGGGCGCGGGGGCTTCTGATCCGGTCCAGGTCGTAGGTCAGTGCACCGCCGTGCTTCTGCGGTAGGATGATTTCAGTCATTTGGTCCCCCAAGTGTTCGGTTTCAGTGGCGCCAGCTTTGCTGGCAGCAGGATGCAGCGGCCGCCGGACGGCTCCCAGACGATGCAGCCGCACACGATGCAGGTAGCTCCGTCAGCTTGGTCGAAGTTGTGCCGGTAGCGTTTGCGTATCATCCGGCCCTTGCAGCGTGGGCACTTCTCAGGTCGGTTCAAAACAAGACCTCCTGTGTCTGGCTGTGCCGATTCTCCCAAGCGTTTAGCATGGCCTTGAAGGTGGCAGCCGCTCCGCTAAGGTCGTTGGCAATGATCGACCGGCAGTGTTCGCGCCATAAGTCCGAGCGTTGCTGTCGGATGAACTGCCAGCATCCTTTGCCTGGGTCTAGCCGCCCAAAGGTGCCGATCATTTTTCTAGCTGATCCGATCATGTTGACACCTCCCGTTCAATAAACTCGTCAAGGACTGCCAGGTGGTCAGGTTGGGGTAAGTCTGGGGGACGGGATACGGCGACATGGGGACACCACCCCGTAGGGGTGTCCCCCAATGTCGCCCTGTCTCCCTCATACGGAGACATTGTACAATGTCCCCCATTTGTCGCCTGTCCCACTGTGACCACGTTCCCGTCTAAGCCTGCGAAACCTTTAGCCGAAACACCTTCCCATGCCCTTGAAAAAGCCTTTTTAAGCGTGCCGTGTTTTGCATCGGGGTCTGACTCCCGGCGCTTGGTGTAAAAATGCTGTCTCAAGTCGCCGATTAGAACGCCCTGATTGTCTCTGATCAGCCCCAAAAGCAATTTTTCATTCGGGGTCAGGTCAGCCATTACATGCCGCTGCGAACGTTCGCCGTAGTCAACAACACAGCTGGTGATAGGGTTTCCGTCTTCGTCGCTGCCTACTGCAACAGGTCGCAGCTTGAAGGCTATCGGTTCGGGCGGATCTCCGTCTTTGAGTTTCGTGACTGACAGCAGGCCTTTGTCGCAGTGAAGCTCAAAATCCATAGCGGCCTTGAGTGCGGAACTCCCCCTGCTGCGGTGTTTGGCATCATCAGCATTCCCGGTGTGGTGGACGATCAATAAGACGCTGCCAGGGAACTGTGACCGGATGGTCTCGCACGTGAGCAGGAACGCCCCCATGTCGCGGGTGGAGTTTTCATCACCTGTCATGTGCCGAGCGAGGGTGTCTACCACAAAGACAGACACCGGCGCCCCGATCTCCTCAATGTCCCTGCCGGCCTGAACGATCTGCTTCACTGCCGGTTCATCGAATGGGACTGTGTGCTGACTGAGATGAAAAGACCTTAGGTCGGGCTTGCCATGCTCGAACCACCACGCCCGGACACGGCGCTTCATGCCGGTGTGTCCCTCGCCAGCAAGGTAAAGCACCTGGCCTCGTTTGGTTTCTCTGCCGTTCCATGGTTGGCCTGTTGCTACTGACAGCACCAAGTCCAACGCCAGAAAGCTTTTGCCACCGCCAGACGGTCCAAAGAGCTGGCCAGTCGAATCTGCTTCAATCAGGCCACGGACTACCCACAGAATTGTTGACTCCGCGGAAGATAAAAGCTCGTTGCCGCTCAGGAAGAGACGGCGCTCTTTTGTGAACTCTCGGAGACAGCAATCGAAACAGTAAATCTGGTCTTTGTGGGGGATAAGCCTTTCTCCAGTGAGCCCACACGAACTACAGGAGGCAGGCTCTACAACGGCTGTTGCGGCCATGACTCACCCCCTGTTCCGATGCTGCCGGATCTGGTCAGCAATGTGCTTGCAGGCTGCTACAAAGCTTTGGACTGGGACGCCTCTATTTGAGTGATAGTCTGACACCGATCGTTCCAGGTCATCAGAGTCGTCAAACGTGGCGTCCACAAAGTCGGGGTAACCAGCGCGGGGAATAAATTTGCAGGTAAAGCCCTGGCAAAGCAGATAGGCGGTAAGGTTTCGGTCAGGTGTTTTCATGGTCAAGGTCTCCTTCGGGCGTCTCTCGACGCGCGGTAAATAGCCCCGGCGGACCGGGGCGGTTTAGGGGTCAGTGGTCGGCCTCTTCAAGCGCAGGGATGATCTTTTCGAGCGCCTCGGAGATATCGTTCAACATCCAACTGAGGGCCGCTTGTTCCTGTTCGCTGAGCGTCAGAAAGTCTCTCCATGGGCCCTCTGCCATCCGGTGCAGGTTCTGAACGACCGATTCGAGGTGCTGGCTGTAGGCCCTGGCCTTGATCGCCAGAAGTGCTGTTTTGTGGTCGGGTGTGGCCATCCTGTCCTCCTAGTTTTCCGTCTCAAAAAGTAGGTCGGCACGCTCAGCCAAAGCGAACCCTTGCTGTTCCAGAATAGCCGCGAAGGTGATCAATTCGGTGTGACTCAAGAGGTTTTCAGGGTCAGTACCACGCAACTGCTTTGTGACGTGGCCAAGGACAAGCTCCGCGTTCCGGAGTTCCTTAATGGTGTTACTGATCACATACGGGAATGTCTTGTAGGTCTTGAGTTCTTCGAGCTGGCTCATTGTTGTCTCCTCTCTGGTCTGTGACGGCATCAGGCCGCCGCTGTTTCGCGGGATTCAATCCAGGCGTCAACTTCTGACGCAAGCCAGCCAACGCGCCCCGGCGATAGCTGCCGGCGCTTCGGGAATTTACCGGCCTTTTCAAGCCGCCAAATGGTGGTATCGCTGAGCTGGACTTTCTGTAGAAGGGTTTTTTGACGGTAGATTGCTACGGACATAAAAAGGCCCCCTTTCGTTTCATGTTGCTTCTTGAAAGGGAGCCTAGCAGATGACATTTCGGAGAAAGCACTTCCTCCGAAACTATTTTTGTTTAGTGTGCTTTTTTCTGTAAAATTTCTTTGCCTTTGATAGGTGATCTCGCACCCCGGTTTGAGTAATACGCAGCTCTTTTAATGGATTTCCGGCTATGTATTCACTTTGAATCAAAACATCGTCGTAAGAATCATATGCCAGGCTGTATGACCGATTGTTTATTTCACCTCGCCAGTTCAGTTTTTTAAGTGTTCTCCATGCTTCAAGCGCTGTAATTTTTGGGTTGTTTCTGGCAAGTTCCCCAACAGCAGCGCAGAGGGCTATAGGCGCCTTGCAGTGCTGTCCACCTTTAGAAGACGCAGCTTCTTTTGTATCAAGTATTGTACTTAACGCTTCTAGTCTTATTTTAGTTGCTTCTAAAATCAACACATCAAAATGCATTTTAAATTTAAGTTCATCAGGTTTTATATCTATAGAAAATATTATTTGTTCAAGCGCTGTATTAAATTCTGACGAGATAAAAGCAGATGTTCTATTACTAAAAGCATTTTCTAAATATATAAAAACATCTGATTCAATCATTCTTATTTCGTCCAAAAGAATGGACTTTACTTTGCTGTCTTGAGTTTTTTTGAAAAAAATATCAGATAGTTCTTTGATGTTTAAAATAACTTGATCAAAGGTGCTTTGAGGCATCCATTTGTTAGTCATATCCGCACTCCTTGCGGCTCCAAAACATCCAGGGAAAGCGGGTGGAGTATCCCGCCTTGTCGTCTGGCCGGACTATCCCTGGAAACCTGATCCTCAAGCGGCCCGCTTGATAGGCACAACCTTTCCGGCAGCACTCCCGTTGATAATCTGCAGGATTTTCCGTTCGAGCGTCTCAAGCGCCATCTGCTTTTCATCGTCGTAATCGTGTAGGTTGTAGGTGCCGTCAAGCCTTTCGAGCGTGTGGTTAAGCACCCGTTCGCGGTGCTCCTTGATTATTTTGCAGGACGCCATCAGGGTATTGGCAGTCCGGCGCAGGTCGTGAGGCGTGAAGCTGGCAACCCCCAGCTTGTTTTCTGTGACCGGCTGCCCGTCCTTGCCAAATACCTCTTGGCCGTTGATCTTTACTGGTGATTTGAGGTTCCGCCGGACCACATGCGCCAAGGCGTTTACTTCGATAGGCTTCAAGGCGGTTCTAGGCGATGGAAAAACATATCCATTGCATTCCGGGCCTATCAGCTCCAAAGCCGTCTTGGTCAGGTATACGCGGTGAGAACGCTTGTTTTTTGATCGCTCAGCCGGAATGGTCCACCAATGGCCGTCGATCTCTCGCGGGTGCATCCCTATGACTTCGCCAGGGCGTTGGCCGGTAACGAGAATCAGCTTAAGTGCTCGCTTGATTTCGTCGGACGCGTGGCAGGTATCGAGGGCTCTCCATAAGGTGCTGATTTCCTGTTCAGACAAAGCCCGGTCTTTTATAACCAGCGGGGAGGGCATCTTGACGCCGATGCAGGGCGATATTTGCAAAATATCCCGCTCAACAGCGAACGAGAACATTTTGCGAATGATCTTGAAATTGTTGTTTGCGGATCCTGGGGAGCCACGCTCCACGATCTTTTCCAACAGCAGCACAACATCACGCTTTGTTATGTCAGCGGCCTTGCGTTTTCCCCAGGCGGGGAGGGCGTCACGCTCGAGTATTCGTTTATCCTCTGCCCAGCCTCGTTTGTGGGGCTTGGCGTGTTTCTCAATGTATTCGTCGATCAAATCAGCAACGGTGGGAGACTTAATCCGCTCCACTTTGGCCTGTTCTGCTGCTGCCAGCGGATCGACTCCATTTTTCACTTGGCGCCGGGCGGCTTCAAAACGGGATCGGGCATCTTCCAGGGAAATGGCAGGATACTGCCCCAGGTTCATTTTACGGCGTTTTCCATCGAAGGCGTACACGTAGAGCCAGGTCTTGACTCCGGAAGGCATGACGCGTACCGTGAACCCGTTTCCTTCGCTTCGGGAATAGTCGGTCGACTCTGGTTTGAGTGCCTTAATCATCTTGTCAGTGAAGAGCGTCTTTTTCATGGCTCCACCGCCTCGTGGTGTAGTAGTGGTGTAATAAAAGTTTGTGCTAGGGTGAAATGTGAAGCAATACCTTGAAAGTAAAATACAGGATAAAATGCAGTAATGTCAACGCTTAAAGATGGGATTTTGAACCGATTAGAAGTTGTGTGAAATGTCCAGAAATGGTCATATTTCCAGACTTCTAAGCCGTAGGTCGCAGGTTCGAATCCTGCAGGGGACGCCAATAAAAACAATGGCTTACAGATAAATTCTGTAAGCCATTTTGCTTTTTTCGGCTGCGTGTAACCTCTCGTGTAACCTCTGGCCTGTCCGCTGGGTATTAGCTCTTGTTCGTAAAATACAGGCTGCTGCTGCCGCAATCCGCACACTCACGATAGAATTTCAGGCCATCCTTCCTGATCCGCTCCTTGTGACCATCTTTGCCACAACTGATCTTGATCGGCGTGTTGACATCACAGTCGCCACACCTGAAGTAGTAGCCAAATTTACCGTACTGAATAGATACGTTGGCACCCTTGCACCCACGGCAGACAGGTTGTTCCGATTGGGTGGCGGATACGGGAGCCATTGATAGATCCGGTGCAGCAGATGGGCTAGGCTGCACGGGAGCGGTTGCCTCTATGCCAAACTTGGCAGCATAGTCAAATGCTCCCGGCTTATGCAGCCAAACCAGCCTCTCGCCAAACTCCTGTAAGGTGTCGCTCCCAATAATTTTGGGTGCCTCAATGATAGTCTTTTTATCCACCTCTTTCTCGGCAAACGATGAGAAGGCATCTGCTTTCTGAATAGCAGAAAGATCAAACGGGGCGGTATCTGGTCTGATAATTTTTGACGTCGGCGAGAGCAGCACAATATTGCGATAGTTAATCGGTATGGCAAAGCCCAGGCGACGGGGGCCAAGGTTTCGATCTGCAACAGCCATTTGCAATACCTGAATATGGCGATTGTTCTGTTCTATGGGGGATTCAATTGCCTGGTAGGTTTTGCCGTTCCATGCCAAAAACTCACCTTCCGGCGTAACCTTAATGCCGTAATAGTAGTTTTTGGACTCAAGTGTGAATCGGCGTGCAATATTGACCCACTTTCGGGGGTAATCGGCATCCAAAATTGACCCACCCCAGCACTTCCTCCATGCTCTCTGGAATTAGTCCAGAGAGAGGAGCATGAAAGGAGATGCTGA
>NZ_JAVEPN010000021.1:0-30134 GCF_034008105.1 Trichlorobacter sp. | reverse complement strand
TCAGGGTCAGGCTGCCTATGCCAGCTCGTACCAGCGCCTCGGCAGCGTAACTGCCGACACCACCGACGCCGATCAACAACACGCGGGCAGCGATAAGGCTGCTGTATGAGTCGTCGCCCAACAGCAGCGCGGTGCGAGAAAAAATATCCTGCTCCAGACCATCAGCCATCAGCACCTCAACTACTCCTGCGAGGCAGATTGCGCCCTTTGACTGAAGTAATGCCTAAAAAGCAACAGCATGATCACCGGGATACCCAGCTCAATAATCTCCTCTGCTACTGAGCTGTATTTGGCAAGCAGGTGAGGCACTGACAGTCCGATGGCTATACACTTACGCTCAAGGCCATCAAGACTCTTGGAGACCACCAGCATCGCCAGCACCAGCACCACACCTATACCCATATCTCCACCTGAACGTACTGACTCCCAAAGGGCTTTCAGATGTTTTTTGATCATCATCACGATCAACACGATCACGGCCAGACCAAGCATGATCACAATCAGCTTCGTGTGCCAAGGCTCCAGCGGGCTCACGTAAAACTTGCTTTTCAAGACACCAATCGTCGTGAAGCGCTTGTCAAAATCCAGCTCACGCATCCCGAACAACAGTGGAATTACGACAAAGTACGGGTAGTGCTTGAAGAACGCAAGGCCACCTTTCAGTAGCAGATAGGCGCAACAAACAAAATAGAGCACGGCGGACGCGATCTCCACCGGACCGTCCTCGCTGAGAAAGGCCTTTCTGGTAGAGTCATCCAATATTGTGCTCAAAGCAAACAATACAACCAACGCTATCAGCACCAGTAGGTACAACTGCCAGAATCTCTGATCTTTCACACTGCACACGCGCGTCACCTCGACACATTACTATGATTAAACGAAGTCCTGGCGTTTTAAAACAGGCAAATCCAAATAAAACACCGCAGTAAACAGGACAAACAGCAGGCTCGTATTCGAACGCCACAGGTAGGACTCGCCAAGGCAAATAACCGCAAAGAGAACCGGCAAGGCGATGCGCACCCGCGACCAATCGTCACGCTGTGCTCTTGCCAGGTAAGGGGGCAAAAACAAAATACAGATCAGTACAGCCCCACCCAACACTCCCGTTGTGGACAAGGCAAACAGGTACTGGTTGTGGGGATTGAATACCGTAGCCCACTGCGGACTGTACTGCTTATTGATCCTCGCATATTCCGCCGGGAAGTCGCCGACGCCAATACCTAAAAAAGGAGACTCTAAAAACATTCTGAATGTATTCACATACATGTTGATACGCAAACCAACTGAAGAATTAACAACCTGTTTATAATTGAGCACTTGATGCACAGCCAAATCGGTACGCTGTCTGAACAGATCGCTCGCCTGGTAAGCGGTTGTGAAAACAACCACACAAACGCCTACAGCGACAAAACCTGCAATTACTGGACGTCGCGCAAAACGCTGAAAAACCAACAAACAAATCATGGCAAAAAAACCAACCTGACCAGATCTACCGCCTGATATCAGCATATTAATACTAATGGTTATTAAAAAAATCCAATAGGTATATTTTTTATGAACATTCAACTGTTCGAAAAGCACTGCATGTCCTAATAGGTAGACACTAAAGGCAAGGATAGGGTTATACATGATGTGATTGACAAATGGAGCTATTTGCCAATTATCATTACCGCTTCTGATGCCTTCTGGCAATCCAGGAAAATAATGCAGTTGGAACCAATTGTAGTATGACAACAACTCTGTCATGCCAACCGATGCGATGAATGAGCTTATATACAGCTTTATGTGTTCCTTACGAGTTACTGAGACAAAAAGAGGAAACAAGAGAAAAAATATTCCTCGTTTTGCCATTTTCAAACCCCATTCCAGATCAGAGCTCCAGAGCAGACTTATAAAGGGCAGTAAAAAGTAAAGCCAGAAGATCCAGGTTAACGGATGTCGGCATAATGACTCCCACTTATCGCGAAGATTGCCTTCCAGCAACCACAACAACAGCATGAGTCCACTCAAAATATAGGCCGGACCGATTTTGATCGGTATGAAAAAAAAGACTGCTGCCAACAAATAAGAGTTTATAAATGGAATTTTAATTTTAAATTTATCAATATCGGACAAAGTTAAACCCCTTACTGTTATTGATCTAACAACTAAATTTAGCTGTGAATATGTACGTTACAAGAGGTAAAAGCCTTCTTCATATCGAGAGCTTCACCTTCTGATTTGAATCGTATTCTGTTCCACCCAAAAGCCAACACCGGCACCTCAGCTGCGTACACTTGGCGGGCAAACAGTAAAGATGATGATCGTACCCCTAGTACGGCATCATAGTGTGTTTTTGCCATCCAAGTCTCAAGGGGTTCTGCCAAATCAAGCAAACTGTATCCTTCACAGCAGAGTTCCGAATTTGGATCTTTAGGATGTCTTTTGTAGTCAACGTGCTTAAATCCTGCATCTTTAAGCCAAAGCCGAATATCCTGTGTAACAACGTTAAGGTCATCCAGAGATAAAAGCCCTGCGCTAACCAGCGGTTGACCAACGACCAGTGCCCGCTTCTCGTCAGCTTTTGACTGAGCATCGCATCGTTCTGCAAGTGGCGGCAACACCACCGTTTTCTCCGGCGGATATTCGTGAGGCAAGCCTGCAATCACATAGATACGATCACAAAAAACTGCATCAGAGCCGATACGGTCACCACTAAAACACCAATAATTAAGCCGCTTGTCAAACAGGCAACGTAATTTTTTAAAACACTGCAGCACCCGTTTTATCAAACTCAACGGGTAACGTCTTATACTAATTAATCCATCCGGCAATATACGTGCATGCACATGTCTCGCGCCCGCTGTTTGTGGTAACGCACGCAAAAAATAGTTAATAGCTTCTGTGTCAAACACCGCACTGTGTATATTTAGCGTGTCGCACCGGCCAACAAGACCGCTAACCATTTCGATATTTTCAATCAGGCGCCGGTGTCTGCCAGCAAAGCCTGGTAATGGCTCAAGCCGAGGCCACGGCATATATGAAGCCGCATCCCAATCATGCTTCACAACTACCGGCGTTACACCAGATTTATACCAAATCAGCACTTGTCGTCCGTCAGGCTCAATTTGCTTGGCTATGACACGGGCTGCCAAATACTGTAACGGTGAGGCAACAAAATAGATATTAACTGTATTGGTCATGGATTCTTTGACTACAGCTGCTTTCTGATTAACTCTTGATATACATTGATATAGCTGGACACCATAGCGTCAACCGAAAAATCACGCTCGACCAACTCACGTCCGGCTACGCCGAAAGTGCTTGCCAAAACCGGATCTGCCAGCAACTCACTCACGGCATCGAACAGCTGGTCAACGTTAGCTGGCTCCACTAGCCGGCCATTGAGACCATCACGTACCACTTCCGGAATCCCTCCGGCCCGGGCACCGATGATCGGCACACCAGCCGCTGCGGCCTGCAGCAACGACACGCCCAACCCCTCCATCAAGGCAGGATGAACCACCAGGTCGAGGCAGGGCAGTATCCTGTGCATATCTTTACGAAAACCGGCCAGACAGACTGTGTGCTGCAACCCGTGCGTTGCAATATATGCTTCAAGCTCTTCCTGCAGCGGGCCCTGTCCGAAAAAGACCACCCGCAACGCAGGGAAACGCTCCAGCAGACGTGGCAGCACCTCCAACAGATAACGATGGCCTTTGCGGGGAATAAGCTGTGCAATCACCCCGATTACCGGCGACACAGCCGGCACGCCAAACTGCGCTTCAAACCAAGCACGATCACGGGGCTGCTGGTACTGCTCCGACTTGACCACGCTGCGGATGCAGGACACCCGTTCCGGCGCCACCCCCTCCGCTAGCAGCACCTGCCTGATCCCATCGGAAATACTGACCACACGGTCATAGCTTCCGTATTTCAAGCGGGCAAAAGGTGGCCACTCCCGGTTGTCAACCCGGCGGGTAAGGATGGAGGGAACCTGCGCCAAGCGCGCAACGATACCGGTCCAAAGATCAGCGCCGCGCCTGCTGTGCACCTGCACAACATCCGGACGGTGCTGACGCATCAGCCGCAGCAGCCGAAACGGAAACAGCAGATCGAGCTCACCCTTCATCGGCAGCTCACAGACCGTGGCGTAGTCTGCCGCCTCTTGCGCAATGCGACTACCCTGGGTGCAGACCAGCAGGTTGTCGATACCGCGCTGCGCCAATCCCTCCATCAGGTAGCAGACCTGCAAGGCACCGCCGTACAGATGACGCCCGGTTTCAATGTGCAGAATCTTCATGCCTGGAGCCTCGCCGGGCAAAGCCGCTCGGCAGCCTGCATCACTTCAGCCACCGTCAAGGCCTGCATGCAATCAAAGCGCCCCTCACAGGACGGCGACCGGCGGCAGGGAGAACAGGGTAAGGGATGGTAGAGTACAATGGTCCGCTCGCTGCAGGTACTGCTGTAAGGACATGTTGCCCCAAACAGGGCAACCGTAGGCACGTCAAAGGCAGACCCCAGATGTGTCAGACCAGTGTCAACACCAATCACGAGCGACGCCCCGGCCACCAAGGCGGCTGAAACAGCCAGGCTCGTTGTACCTGCCAAGGGTATACCACCACCTGCAGAGGCAAGCCGTTCTGCATGTTGACGGTCTGCCGGGCCGCCCAGCCAGACAACCGGCAAACCAAACTGCAGCGTCGTCGCCTGGGCAAGTTCTATCCAACGCTGATCGAACCAATGTTTTTGCGGTCGGGTGGTAAAGGGTGCAAAGACCACATAACCGGCTGACACCCCGACGGATGTCAGACACTCTGCCGCTGCGGCAGTGCTGGCTGGCGCCAGATCAATCCTCTGCCTGAGGTGCGTAGTCGTCACGCCCAACTGTTGCAGAAGATAAAAATACTCGCTCCCCATCAGGCGACTGCCCGCGCCCTTGGCGAGCAAACGGGTCATCAAAAACTGGCCAGGCTCCCGGGAGACAAAACCGACCCGCTCACGGGCACCCGATAGCCAGGCAAACAGACGGGTCCGCAACAAACCCTGTGCGTCAATGGCCAGAGAAAAACGTTCTGAACGCAGTCTAACAATGAAGTCTCGCGCCTCGCGCAGCAGCGGTCCCCATTGTCGAGTACGCAACAACTCCTTCCAGCGTAGTTTCGGCCAGACGATGACTGCATCCAGCGCAGGATTATGTTCCAGCAGCGGCGCCACTTGCGGCTCGGCAAGCCAGCAGATACGGGCATCCGGGTACCTGCTGCGCAGCCCCTCGGCTAAGTGGGACGACATCACAATATCACCCATGGCGCTAGTGCGGAGTATTAGAATACGCTCGTTAGTTGTCATCCTGTGTAATATCCACGATACCATGCCACAAACCTGCCAAGCCCCTCTTCGATGCTGGTGGAGGGCCTAAAGCCGGTGTCGGCCATCAGGTCATCCAGATCCGCAAAGGTGGCCGGCACATCGCCCGGTTGTATCGGCAAAAAGTTTTTTTGTGCCTTTTTCCCCAGACACTGTTCAAGCACCTCGATGAAGCGCAGCAGTTCCACCGGCTGATTGTTGCCGATATTATAGACGCGCCAGGGGGCAAAGCTTGTACCGGCATCCGGTGCATCACCACGCCATGCGTCATTGCCCGTTGGCGGACGATCGGCCACCCGCAGCACACCTTCGACAATGTCATCGATATAGGTAAAGTCGCGCTGCATCTTGCCCTGGTTGAAGACGTTGATCGGCTGCCCTTCCAGGATCGCCTTGGCGAATGAAAAATAGGCCATATCGGGCCGTCCCCAGGGACCGTAGACCGTAAAGAAGCGCAGTCCGGTACAGGGCAAGCCGTAGGTGGCAGCGTAGCTGTGGGCCATCAGTTCGTTGGCCTTTTTGGTGGCGGCGTACAGGGAAACCGGGTGGTCGACGTTGTGGTGCACAGAAAACGGCATGGCCGTATTGGCGCCATACACCGAGCTGGAGGAGGCATACACCAGATGCCTGACCTGCTGCCGTCGGCAGCCCTCAAGAATATTCAGAAAACCGGTCAGGTTGCTGTCAACGTAGGCGTGGGGGTTTTCCAGTGAGTAACGCACCCCGGCCTGGGCCGCCAGGTGGATCACCCGATCGAACGGTTCTGCCGCAAACAGGTCCTCAAGAGCAGCCCGGTCCTCAAGGGCGGCGCGCACAAACCGGAAGTTGGTATGGCCGGCCAGTCGATCGAGACGGTCCTGCTTAAGCGAGACCTGATAGTAGTCGTTCAGGTTGTCGAGACCGACCACCTGCTCGCCGCGCTCCAGCAGGCACTGGCAGACATAGGAGCCAATAAAACCGGCGGCACCGGTGACAAGAATCTTAGCCATGGCAGGCCCTTACTCCTGATAAGCTTGAGTCATAAAACAGCATGGCGCACTATACCACCGACGACGCAGCTTTGAAAGCAGCACTAGCGACGGCCTCCCTGAGCGCACGTTCATCGTCGAAGATCAGCTCCAGCCGGGCAGTAACCACCCGGGGCAGCCAGTCAGGTCCATGCTGTCGCAGCTTGACGCCATCTTTTTCGGTAGTGAGCAGCCATTCAGTACCCGTCTGCTGCAGCAGTGCCTCCACCTGTGCCCGTGTTGTTGCACCGTATGCTTCATGGTCGGCCAGCGCCAAGGTTGCTGACAGCTCGATCCCTCGTTGCCGCAGGCCGTCAAAAAACGCCTGAGGGTCGGCAATACCGGCGAAGACGGCCACCATACCAGAATTCAACTGCTCTAACGGCAGCTCTGTATCATCACACAACCGACGGAAAGAGGCAATCCGATGGCGGGCGAAAAACTGCGGGACCCGCTGATCGACGATGGCAGGCGCGTCAGTAGCAGCACAACGGGTGTAGACAACCACGCCTGCACGTTGACAGGCTGCAGTCGGTTCGCGCAGCGGTCCGGCCGGCAGCACGCGGCCATTGCCCAGTGGCTGGCGGCAATCCATCAGCAGGATGTTGAGGTCGCGCTGCAGACGCTGGTGCTGAAAACCGTCGTCCAGCAGAAAGACGTCCGGCCTGAGGCGTTCCATTGCCAACTGCCCCGCCCGGTAGCGGTCGCTGCCGATCACCACCATCAGACCCGGGATAGTGCTGGCCAACAGATAAGGTTCATCGCCGCATTGATCCGGCGTCAGCAGCAGGTTCTGTCCATCGCTAACTACCGCCACCTGCCCTTCCAGGGATCCGCCATAGCCCCGTGACAAAACCGCCACCTGTAGCCCCTGCTCCAGAAGTTGACGGGCGATCCAGGCGGTGACTGGGGTCTTGCCGGTGCCGCCCACCGTGAGATTGCCCACCGAGATCACCGGCCGCGGCAAGCGGCGCACCTTACAAACACCGTATTTGTAGCACCAGGCTCGCAGCAGCATGAACGCACCGTAGACATATGACGGTAGCAACAGCAGGAGCACCATCAGCCGGTCAAAGGGCCCGTTGCGTTGCCCCTGCCAGAGCTCGGTAACGTACCGGGAGAGCCGTGTCACGATGAAAGGACCTGATCCAGCGCATCAAGGTAACGCTGGGTGGCGCCGCCGGCGACGCGCATCATCTTGAGACCATTGGCGCCGATCACCTGCCGCAGCTCGGAGCTGACCAGAAAGTCGTTCAGCGCCCCCTGCAGTTCTGCCGCATCGGCCACCTGCACCCCTGCGCCGTACTGCAGGGTAAGGGCAGCCACCTCTTTAAAATTGTTCATGTGGGGACCGAACAGGCTGGGAACGCCACAGGCCGCAGGTTCGAGCAGGTTGTGGCCGCCACTGGGCACCAGGCTGCCGCCAACAAAGACAACATCGGACAGTCGGTAGATGTTGGTCAGCTCCCCCACCGTATCCACCAACAGCAGTTCGTCTGCCGCCAGCAGCCTGTCGACCGCAAGCTCGGTGCGACGGCGTGCCTTGAAACCGGACTGCTCCACCAGCCGTGCCACCTCAGCCGACCGCTCAGGGTGACGCGGCACCAACACCAGGCGCGCATCAGGATACTGCTCCGCCAATTCACGCCATGCCGATAGCACGGCCTGCTCCTCGCCGCTGTGGGTGCTGGCTGCGGTAAACACCAGGTTGTCAGCAGCCATGGCGTACTGCCTGCGCAGCTCCAGACGCTGCTCCACCGGCACGGGACCACAGGGAATATCATACTTGAGATTGCCCAACACCTGGCTGCGCTCGGCCGGGGCGCCGGCAGCAATAATCCGTTCCCGGTCCAGGTCCGTCTGCATACCGAGGCAGGCAAACCCGGCCAACACCGGGCGAAAAAACCAGGCCAGCCGGCGATACCGAGTTGAGGAGCGGTCTGAGATGCGACCATTGGCCAGCAGGAGGGGGATGCCACGTTGGCTGGCCTCCAGGGTGAAGAGAGGCCAGATCTCGGTTTCCATGATGATCACGACACAGGGCTGTACGCTGTCAAGCACGCGGCGGACCGCCGGACCGATATCAAAGGGGAAATAGATCACCCGGTCGGCCAGTTGATCATGCTCGGCAACGCCGCGACCGGTCTCGGTAGTCACCGACAGCAGCAGCTTGTGGCCGGGATAACGGCCACGCAGACCTTGCAACAAGGGCCGTGCGGCGATAACCTCACCCACCGAGACGGCATGCAGCCAGATGACCGGTTGTTCGTGCAGAGTTGCGCACAGATCCTTCGGCAGCCAGCCCAGCCGCTCGGCAAAGGCGCTTTTGCGGCCGCGACTCACGGAACGATACCCGTGGTAGACCAGCACAACAGGCAATGCGAGCCAGGTCAGTAGGCGGTAGACAGTCAGCAGCATGGTATCAGTCAGCCAGACTCTGCTGCCGCAGCAGCAGTTCCGCAAGCAGCAGGCCGGTGATGTACAGCAGGCCCCATGACCAGAGTGTATCAGTCAGAAAATGCCCCCCCTGGCTGATACGGGCGTAGCTCATGGCACCACCAAACAGCATGCCGCCAATCAGCCAGGCATAGGCCGTTGCCGGCTTACGCCAACGATAGATGAAAAACGGGGCCATCATATAAAAGGCCGCCGCCGCATGGCCGGAAGGGAATGAACGGCCGCGGGCGGTGTTACCCGGCTGCCACGGCTGCCTGAATTCCCGTTCACCGCCAAACTGGACAACATCCCGGGGACGGGGGCGGTCCCAGTGACTTTTGAACAGACTGTTCACCACCAGACCATTGCCCACGATCAAAAACAGCACCAAAAACAGCCCCGGCCGCACCAAGTGACGTGCGTACGCCTTGAAAAAACCGGTGACAGCAACTGCCAAACCAATCACCGACAGCACCAGGGCCTGCTTCCAGTGCAGCCAGTACAAGAATTTCCACGGCAACAGGGTGCCAACCGGCCAGTCACCTTGGCGATAGAAATGCGAGGCGATGCCAAGATCGGCACCGGTGGCGCCCAGCAGGCCGGTCACGATCACCAGCAACGCCAGCACCATCCACAGCTCGGCCCAAAAACGGCCGTTCATAGCCCTTCTGTCCGTTTCCAACGGCGATGCACCCAGTACCAATCGGTGGGGTGGCGGACAATGAAACGCTCAATCTCTGCAGAGTAGCGTTGCACATCAGCCTGTACGGCCGCTTCGTCGCCAACATCGGAAAAAACCAGCATCGGCTGGATATCAATCACGTAGCGATCACCCTCACGATACATAAAGACCGGCAACACCGGGACACCGGTCTTGCGGGCAAGCACCACCGGCACGCGCGAAGCCCAGGCCGGTCGTCCCAAAAAACTGATCAGGCAGCCTTCTTCCGGTAGGACCGCTTGATCCACCAGCAGGCCGACCACCCCTTTTTTTCTGATGACCGACAGCATGTTCCTGAGGGCGTTTTGCTTGTAGATGATGCTGTTGTCGTAGCTCATCCGCATCCGTTCCACCATCCGGTTCAGATACGGGTTGTTCTGACGACGGGCAACCACCGACACAGGTACGTTGAACAGCTTGCCAAAGGCCAGGGCTCCCAGCTCCCAGTTGCTGCAGTGCCCCGTCAGAAAGACCAGCCCCTTGTCAAGGGCACACGCCGCCTCAAAATGCTCGCGGCCACGCACGTCAATACGCCCTATCAGCGTCGCGCCCCTGCCGTGGTAGAGACGACAGACCTCCAGCAACGAGCGCCCGATGCCCTGAAAGACGGCAGCGGCGATGGCAGCCGCATCAGGCAATGGGCAGCTCCACTCGGGCTGCGATCGCATATACTCCAGGGTACTGTCAATGTTCTGCTCGGCCACCCGCCGACGGCTCGACAGCACCCGATGCAGCAACATCCCGACTGGCGAGGCCAAGCGATCGGCCAGCCCCTGCGGAACCAGTGCCACCAGCCAGGTGCCGAGGTAAAACAGGCCGGCCTGTAGCAACCAGAGAGTCTTGCGCATCAGGCAGCCACCGGTTCCGGCTGATCACTGAACTGCAGGGCATGCAAACGACTGTACAGGCCGCTGCCGGCCACCAGATCAGCATGACTGCCAACCTCCAGAATGTTGCCCTGTTCCAGCACCACAATCAGATCGGCGTTTTGTACCGTTGACAAGCGATGGGCAATCACAAAGGTGGTGCGATTGCGCATCAGGTTTTCCAGGGCCTGCTGCACCATCTTTTCGCTTTCAGTATCCAGGGCGCTGGTGGCCTCGTCCAGTATCAGGATCGGCGCATCCTTGATGAGCGCACGGGCAATGCAGAGTCGCTGACGCTGGCCGCCGGACAGCCGTGCGCCGCGGTCGCCGATATTGGTTGCATAGCCCTCAGGCAGCTGCTGGATAAAATCATCGGCAAAGGCCGCCCTTGCGGCTGCCTCCACCTCAGCGTCGCTGGCGTCGGGACGGCCGTAGCGGATGTTGTTGGCGATGGTATCGTTAAACAGGGTAGTTTCCTGATCAACCAGGGCAAACTGGCGATTGAGTGATACCAGACTGATATCCCGCAGGTCGTGGCCGTCCAGCAGGATCGCTCCCTGGTCAACATCATAAAAACGCATCAAAAGCGCAGCCATCGTCGATTTTCCGCTGCCCGACGGCCCCACCAGGGCCACCATCTGCCCGGGCGCAACGGTAAGGTTTACCCCTTGCAGCACCGGCTCATCGCCATAGCGAAAGCCAACCTCCTGAAACTCCACCCGACCGCTAACCCTGGCCAGTTCGACCGCATCCGGCTTATCGACAATACTGCGCTGGGCATCCATGGTCTGAAAGACACGCTCAGCCGCACCAGCCGAGCGCTGCATGACGTTGTATGATGACTGCAGCTTCTTGACCGGCGTAAAGAGCATGATCATGGCGGCAATAAAGGAAAACAGTTCCGCCGGCGTCATACGACCCGCCATGACCTGACTGCCGCCGACGTAGATTACCGCCGCCACACCCAGTGACACAATCATCTCGGTTACCGGCGTGGCCAACGACGAGTACTTGATATAGCGCTTGAACTGCTGCAGAAAGTTTTGGTTTTCCTGTTCAAAGCGCTCCGATATCTGCTGTTCCAGACCGAAGGCCTTGATCACCTTGATACCGGAAAAGGTCTCCTGGATGGTGGTACCCAGGCCACCCATCACGTCAAGGCTGCGCCGGGCGGCATTCTTGATCTTTTTACCGATCAGTTGGGCCGGATAGATGGTCAGCGGAAATACGACGAACGAAATGGTGGCCAGTTGCCAGTTGCGGTAAAAGATCACACCCAGCAGGGCTGCCAGCGAGATCAGGTCACGGAACAGGCCGGTGACCACCTGGCCCATACCCTCCTGCATGGTGCTGATGTCGTTGGTCATACGCGACATCAGGTCACCGGTGGCCTGACGATTGTAGAAGGACATATCCTGGCGGGTGGTCAGCCTGAAAAAATCGTTGCGGATGTCCTGAATCGCCTTTTGTCCGGCCAGTTTGATGGTGGCGTCATAGATATACCGGCTGACGCCCCGCACCAGAAACAGGGTCACGATCCCCATCGGCACCAGCAGGAAGATCGTGGTATCCTTGCCGGCAAAAATCCGTTGCAGCACCGGCTCAACCAGGTAGGCAAAGGCACCGTCCATGGCCCCCACCACCAGCGAGAACAGCGCCGACAGCAGCAGCAACCACCAGTAGGGCAGGAAATACCGTAGTGTACGCTTGAGTACAGGGCTCATGACTGCTCCACCAATGCCATCACCAGTGCGGCCATCTTCTGGTCTGAACCGCCACCACCCAGGCGCTGCCGAACATTGGCAAGCCCTTGTTTCAGCTCATCAGCATACCGTGCATCAGACAAGATACGTCCAATCTCCTGGGCGATCCGTTGCGGCGAGGCATCGTCCTGGATCAGCTCCTGGGCGACGGTTTCGCCGGCCACGATGTTGCATAGGCCAATATGATCGACCTTTACCAGCCTGACTGCCAGCTGATAGGTCAGCGCTGCCAGTTTGTAGATGATCACCAGTGGTGTGCCCACCAGGGCTATCTCAAGGGTTACGGTGCCGGAAACCGCAATCACGGCGTCGCAGGCCTTGATCAGGTCGTGAATCCGTTCGCGCGTCGTGGTTATGGACAGCTGATGTCCCACAAGGTAAGGGGCGAGATCAGCATCACTGAGGGTGGAGGCCAGCGGCAACACGAACTGCACGTCCGGAAACTGCTGCTGCAGCAGCTGGACAGCATCGAGGATCACCGGCAGCAGGCGGCTGACTTCGCTGCGACGACTGCCGGGAAACAGGCCGACGATCGGCCGTGATGGGTCCAGCCCGAACGAGCTGGCCGCCTCGTCGTGCGAAAGCTCCGTTTTTACCCTGTCGGCCATCGGATGGCCTACAAAGGAGACTGGCACTCCGGCCTGCTCGTAAAACGGCGCTTCAAACGGCAGGATCACCGCCATATGATCCACCAGCTTTTTGATTTTCTTGACCCGCCCCTGACGCCAAGCCCAGATCTGCGGCGAGATGTAATAGAGCACCTTGACGCCGGCCTGCTTGGCCACCTTAGCCAGGCGCAGGTTGAAACCCGGATAATCGATCAGGATCAGCAGGTCCGGGGGATCGTTCTGCAAGATGCGCTTTAACTGCAGAAATGCCGGTGCAATCACGTCGAAGTGCTTGAGCACCTCCACCAGACCCACTACCGCCATATCGGCCGAATCGGCCATGGTTTCTGCGCCTGCCTCCCGCATCCGCGCACCACCGATGCCGAAAAAGCGGAAGGTCGGGTCGATGGCATGCACCGCCCTGATCAGGCCGGCGCCGTAGATATCACCAGAGGCCTCTCCAGCAACGATCATGATCCGTTTTGCCGTTTGCGCCTTCATCAGCACGTCACCGCTTCGCGCACCACCGCCACCACCCGATCCACCTGCTGATCAGTCAGCTCAGGGTAGATCGGCAACGACAGGCATCGGGCGGCAACCGATTCGGCCACTGGCAATGATTGCCCGCTGTACTGTTTGCGGAATACCTCTTGGCGATGCAGTGGGATCGGATAATAAATGGCGCTGGCAATCTGGTTGTTGTTTAAGGCGGTCATAATCGTGTCACGGTGCTCGCTGAGCAGGGTGTATTGGTGATACACATGCAGGCCTTTGCCGTCTTCAAACGGCAGCTGCACCAAATCCTTCAGCCCTGCTGCATATCGCTTGGCTACCCGCCGGCGCTCCTGGTTGAAGCGCTCGACATGCGCAAGCTTGACCCGCAGGATAGCCGCCTGCAGTTCATCCAGGCGGCTGTTCAGGCCGATCTGGTCATGGTGATAGCGCTTTTTGCTGCCGTGGTTGCGCAACGCACGCAGCGCCTCTGCCGCTTCTGCCGTGGCACAGGTAACCAGGCCGCCATCACCACAGCAGCCCAGGTTTTTGCTGGGGAAAAAACTGAAACAGCCAAAGGCGCCGATGGTGCCGGTCATCCTCCCCTGTGTTGTCGCGCCAAAGGATTGGGCACAGTCCTCAATCACGATCAGCCGGTGCCGGTTGCAGACCGCACTGATGGCGGCCATGTCGGCCGGCTGGCCGAACAGATGCACCGGTATCACCGCACGGGTAGCGGACGTAATGGCCTGTTCGATCAACTCCGGCGCCATGTTAAAGGTGCGCGGATCAATATCAACGAAGACCGGGGTGGCTCCGACCTGGCAGATCGCCTCGGCAGTTGCGATAAAGGTGAAGGCAGTGGTGATGACCTCGTCGCCAGGCCCGATACCGCTCGCCAGCAGCGCCAGCTGCAGGGCGTCGGTGCCGGATGCGCAGCTCACCGCATGGGGCGCACCCAAATGCCGGGCTACTTCTTGCTCAAAGCTGGTGACATTGGGCCCAAGTATAAACTGGGTACCCTCCAATACACCCAGCACCGCTTGATCAATGTCAGCTTTCAGCTGGTGATACTGATGCTGCAGGTCAACCATCGGTATCACGCCATCCCCCTGCTCAAGGCTGCGTTAATCTTAAGGGCCGTCTCCAGCGCCATCCGCCCGGCGTAGCCGTTCACCAGAGGTTCTCTGCCGGTCACAATCGCCTCCACAAACGAACTGATCTCAGCCAGCAACGGGTCGGATTGGCCTAAATCCTGTTCCACCACCTGCAACGGAGGCACGGTTACCTGCTGTTGGTCAGCCTGCAGGCGGTTGGCAGCTAGCAACTTCCGATTCTGAAAGTCAAGGACCAGGTAGGCATCCCGCTGAAAGACCCGCATCTTGCGCTCAGACTTCAGGCTGATGCGACTGGCGGTGACATTGGCCACACAGCCGTTGCCAAAACCGATCCGGGCATTGGCTATATCTTCTTCAGCCGTAAAAACCGGGGCGCCGATGGCATCGATACTGACGACCGGCGCCTTGACCAGATACTGGATCAGCTCTATATCGTGTATCATCAGATCCAGCACCACGTTGACATCGGTCCCACGCGGGCAAAACGGCGCAACACGGACCGACTCCACAAACAGCGGCCTGTCCATCTTGGCCACGGCGGCCTGCAGCACCGGATTGAAACGCTCCAGATGGCCGACCTGCAGTACCAGCCGCTGTGCTTCGGCAAGGCTGATCAACGCATCGGCCTGCTCAATGGTCGTCGTTATCGGCTTCTCAACCAGCACGTGCACGTTGTTCGCCAAGAACTCACGGGCGATCTCAAAGTGGTGCCTGGTAGGCACCACCACGCTGACCGCATCCACCTGACCGAGCAATACACGGTGATCGTCAAAGGCGCGACAGCCACAGGCTGCAGCCACCTCGGCGGCCCGTGCCGGATTACTGTCCGCTACGCCAACTAGCTCTACTCCTGGCAGTGACGCGTACTTCTGGGCATGAAAGGCACCCAGGTAGCCAACGCCGATCACTGCCGTCCGCAGTGGCGTCATCCCCGGCAGATGCCTCGTTCTGATTTTTCAATAAAGTTGAGCAGCGTATCCACCTCGGCGCAACCGACGATTTCAGCCTTGATTTTGGCAATCGCATCAACCTGCTTCAAATCAGACATAAACAGAATCTTGTACGCATTTTTAAGATTGCGTATCACCTCGTCGCTGAAGCCGCGCCGCTTGAGGCCGATCAGATTCAGGCCCCGGAGTTTGGCCTCACGCCTGTCACCGAAGGATGCAATCATATAGGGCGGCACATCCGATCCTGCCAGGGTGCCACCGCCCAGCATGGCGTACGAGCCGATATGGACAAACTGGTGAACAGCCACCAGACCGCCCAGGATGATGTTGTCCTCAACGGTCACATGGCCGGCCAGGGTGGCGGCATTGGCCATCACGTTGCCACTGCCCACCCGGCAGTCGTGAGCCACATGGGAATAGGCCATCAGCAGGTTGTTGTTGCCCAGCACCGTCTCGCTGATGCCGGTTACGGTACCGCGATGCACCGTGGCAAACTCACGGATCGTATTACCGTTGCCGATGCGGGTCCAGCACTCCTCGCCCCTGTACTTCAGATCCTGGGGCGCCACACCCACTGAGGCCATGTGGTAAATCTGATTGTTTTCGCCCAATTCAGTCCATTTGCCGATCACGGCATGGGGGCCGATGCTAGTCCCCTTGCCGATAATGACCTGCTCCTCGATAATGGCGTAGGGACCGATCTCGGCCCCTTCAGCGATCTGGACCGATGGATGGATGATTGCCGTCGGATGCACTGCCATAGCTCCCCCTTAGGTTGCTGCTGCTGCAAAGGTAGCCTTTAGAGACGCCTCGGTCACCAGGGTTCCGTCCACATACGCCTTGCCATCAACCCCCCAGATACCGCGTCGGTTCAGGGTGGTGGTGATCTCGATCCGCAGCTGGTCGCCCGGCATCACCGGCTTGCGGAACTTGGCATTTTCAATGGCGATGAAGTAGCTGACCTTCTTCTGGGTCTCTTCATCAGAGGCCAGATAGGCCATGATACCGGCAACCTGGGCCATGGCCTCCACGATCAAGACCCCCGGCATCACCGGATGGCCGGGGAAATGCCCTGGAAAAAATGGTTCGTTGATGGTCACGTTTTTGATACCCACGCAGCGGGTACCGTGCTCCAGCTCCACAATCCGGTCCACCAGCAGGAATGGATAGCGGTGGGGCAGAATCTTCATGATGGCGTTCACATCCATCGGCAGGGTCGGTTGCATCACTTACTCCTTTGCCAGCCGGGCCTCAAGGGCGGCTATTTTTTTCTCCAACTCGCTTACTTTTTTTCGCATATCAGGCAGCCTGGGCAGCACACCCATCACCCGCAGCCAGTCTTTGTGGGGCATGGCCGGCGATCCGCTATAGTAGGCATTGGGGGCCAAGGCGCTGGGCACGCCGGCCTGGGCGCCTACGATCACATTGTCGCCAATACTGACATGGCCCACCACCCCCACCTGACCGGCCAGGGTCACGTGGTTGCCGATCTTGCTGCTGCCGGCAATCCCCACCTGGGAGACGATCATGCAATCCTCGCCGATCTGGCAGTTGTGGGCCACCTGCACCAGGTTGTCCAGCTTGGTGCCGCGCTTGATCAGGGTTACCTCCAGGGCGGCCCGGTCAACCGTGCTGTTGGCGCCGATTTCGACATCGTCTTCCAGTACCACAATGCCGATCTGGGGAATTGGATAATAGGAAGGCCCATCCGGGGCATAGCCGAAACCGTCGCTGCCGATCACGGCCCCCGGCTGCAGCTTACAACGCTTGCCCAGACGGCAACGCTCCCGCACCACGGCATTGGCATGGATCACACTGTCGTCGCCGATAGTAACGCCATCGTAGATCACCGCACCAGGATGGATCACCACCCGGTCACCGATGGTGACATTGTTGCCGACCACCGCGCCAGGATAGATACTGATCCCCTCGCCCAGGGTGACATTGGTGCCGATCACCGCCTCGGGCATCACTCCCAACGGCGGGTGTGCTGCGGTATAAAACAGGGTCAGCAGCTTGGCAAAGCCCAGATACGGATTGTCCAGCTCGATCACGTTGCGGCCGTAGGCCTCGCCGCCCGGCGCCATCAACACCGCGCCGGCCCTGGTCTCCGCCACCTTGGCGGCGTACTTGGGGTTGGCCAGAAAGGTAACCTTGTCCGGTCCGGCCGTTTCCAACGGGGCCAGGCCGTTCACCGTCAAGGTTGCATCGCCGCGCACGGTGCCGCCCAGGTAGTCTGCCAGTTGCTGCAGGGTTTTGGTCTGGATCATGGCAACACAGCCCCTCAATTATTTTTTCGGATTGCTGGCGTTAAAGGCCTTAATCACCTCTTCGGTCAGGTCAGCCTTCTGGTCGGCGTACAACATGCCGGCGCCACGGGCATCAAAGATGATCGTATAGCCGTTTTTACGGCCATACTCGTTGACCACCTTGCTCATGGCCTCAACCAGTTTTTTGGTGAACTCGCCATCACGGGCCTGGAGGTCTTCCTCGGCGTCTTTGGTAAAACGCTGGAAGTCCTTCAGTTTTTGCTGGTAATCCTTTTCCTTGGCAGCTCGGGCTATTTCGCTTAAGGCCACACCCTGCTTCTCCAGGTCACCCTTCAGCTTCTGCAGTTCATCCTGCTTGGCGTTGATCTGGTCCTGGTAGCCCTTCAGCCTGACCTGCAACTGCTGCTTGGCATCCTTGCCGGCCTCCGAGCTGTTCAGGGCACGCTGCATATCGATATAGCCGAACTTGCCTTCGGCAGCCCAGGCGGCACCAGTCATCATCGCCAGCATCATTACCACCATCATCACGCGCTTCATGGTTCGTCTCCTTTAGCTTACTGTATGCTAGAACATACTACCGATTGCGAATTCAAATCGCCCTGACGTGCTCTCACCAGGGTTGGGGTTGATCGGGATACCGTATTCAAGACGTAGCGGACCCATCGGCGAGGCCCAGCGGATGCCGCCGCCATAGCTCATCAGCACCTTGGGGGGCCTGAAGCCGCCGTCCCAGGCGTTGCCGTAGTCAAAAAAGGCCACCCCTTTAACCCCAAACTCCGACAACAACGGGAATTTCAGTTCTACGTTGCCGAATAGTTCCTTTTCACCGCCGATATAGTTGCCAAACTGATCTCTTTCACCGATAGTCCTGGCCTCATAGCCCCGCAGGGTACCAATACCTCCCAGGTAGAAGCGTTCATCCAGCGGCACCTTGCCGCCAGCTTCCTGCACCGCTCCCAACACCAGTTTGGTAGAGACCACGAACTTCCACCACAGCGGATAGTAAATGGTATTGTCTAAGACCTCACGTACGTACTTGTTATCGCCCCCCAGGCCTGCGTACTCCAGCGAGAAGGAGTTGACCATGCCGGTGGAGGGATCGAAACGGTAATCAGTATTGTTGTGGGTGATGCTGGCATAGATCGCACTGGTAGTTGACTGACCGATCGGATACAGGTCGTTGCCATATTGGTCGTGGGCCTGTTTCCACGCATCAGTGTACTCGTACACATCCTTCATCTCGTACTTGTACATCAGGAAAGTGCCGACATAATCGCTGATCGGGTAACCGGCCTTGATGTCGAAACCGGTGCGTCGCAGGTAGTAGTCATCCCACTCCCGTTCAGAACGGTAGATATCAGCCCCCAGGGTCCATTTGCTATCCAGGAAGTAGGGGTCGGTCAGGCCGACCGAATAGGTGTTGGAACTGCCGCCCAGCGAGGCCGAGGCGTTGGCCTTGAGCCCCAGGCCCAGGAAGTTGGACTGGGAAATCGAGCCCTGCAGGATCATGCCGTCCAGCGAGCTGTAGCCGCCGCCAATGGTGAAGGCGCCGGTGGCCTTCTCCTTCAGGTCCACGTTGATGTTCAGCTTGTCAGCGCTGCTGCCCTTGACGCTGGCCACGTTGGCTTCTTCAAAATAGCCGGTGTTCATCAGGTTCTGCTTGCTACGCTTGAAGCCGGTGGCGCTGTACAGTTCGCCTTCCAGAAGCCGCATCTCGCGCCGCACTACCTTGTCACGGGTCTTGCCATTACCGGCGATGGTGATCCGCTCGATATAGACCAGATCGCCCTTCTCCACATCAAAGGTCAGCTCCAGCTGCTTCTTTTCCTGATCCTGCTTGGTCAGTGGGTTGACGTTGTTGAAGGCGTAGCCCTTGTCGGCGGTCATGTCGGTCAGGGTGCCGATGTCCTCCCGCAGATTCTTGCGGCTGAAGACCTCACCCACCTCGCTCTTCAGCTTCGTCCTGATCTCTGCCTCGGGATACAGGACGTCACCGGAGAAGGCGATGGAACCGATCCGGTACTGGTCACCCTCAGTGATCGAGACCAGCACCTCCAGTGACTCCCGGTCTTCGGACAGCTTGACCTTGGGCTCCCCCACCTTGACGTTGATATAGCCGTTGTTCATGTAGTGGTCGGCGATCAGCAGGGCATCGTTGCGCAACACCTCTTCCTTGTAGGTACCGGCACCGGTCAACCACGACATGAACCACTCTTCGCTGGTCTCGATCACCCCGCGCAACTTGCGGGGAGAAAAGGCCGTGTTGCCTTCGAAGCTGATCGTGCTGATCCGGATCTTGTTGCCTTCAGCGATCTGCAGCGTCACCAGGTATTCGGTGTCGGAGCGCTGTTCAACCCGGGGCTGCACCTGCACCAGGTAGTAGCCTTCATCCTGGTACTGCTTGGTCAGCTTGAGAACGGCAGCATCCAGATCTTTTTGCGAGAACACGGCGTTGCGACGGATCGGCAGACCTTCCAGCAGTTTTTCCTGCTTGAGCGCCTCGTTGCCTTCAAAGCGCACCTCACGAATGATCGGCTTTTCCACCACCGAAAAGACCAGTACCAGGCCGGCGTTGCCCGGTTCAGTGCTGACCTGCACATCACGGAACTGGCCCAGGTTAAAGATGGAGCGGATATCTGCGTCGGTGCGATCGCTGTCGAGACGCTCACCCGCCTTGCTGCTAACGGCATTCAGTATGGCAGCGGAATCGATGCGCCGGTTGCCGCGCACCACTACCTCACTGACCGTGTCACTTTCAGCGTAAACAGCTTCGCTGTTCATCAACAGCAGTGCCACCACGGCGATCTTCAGGTACTGATACTTGGTCACACACCCTCCAGGGCAGCGTAGTCAATACTACCATCCACCAGACGGACAACTCGTCCCATGCCGGCGGCCAGACGTTCATTATGGGTTACCACCACCAGCGTAATGCCGGTCTCTTGCTGCAAGCGGGCCAGCAGCTCGTGGATCGCCTCGCTGGTCTTCATGTCCAGGTTGCCGGTGGGTTCGTCGGCCAGCAGCAGTTCAGGGCCCAGCACCAAGGCGCGGGCAATGGCCACCCGCTGCTGCTCGCCACCGGAAAGCTCACCAGGGCGATGCTGCAGACGGTGCCCCAGGCCGACCTGTTCTAAAAGCTGCCGGGCCTGTTGCTCTGCATCCTTTCGTGGCTGACGGTTGATCAGGGCCGGCAGCAGCACGTTTTCCAGGGCGGTAAATTCCGGCAACAGGTGATGAAACTGGAACACAAAACCGATGCTACGATTTCTGAAATCGGCCAGTTGCTGCTCTGAACGACGGAACAGCTCCTCGCCCTTGTAGCTCACCGAACCGCTACTGGGGCGATCCAGGGCCCCTAGGATGTGCAGCAGGGTACTCTTGCCGGCGCCCGAGGCGCCGATCAATGCCGTTGTCGTGCCGGCCTCGATCTCCAGATCGATCCCACGCAGCACCTCCACCGTCGAGCTGCCCATGTTGTAGCTCTTGCAGAGCCCGCTAAGCGAGATCAGGTTACTCATACCTGAGCGCCTCCGCCGGCAACATCTTTGAAGCCTGCCAGGCCGGATAGAGGGTGGCCACAAACGAGATCACTACCGCCGTGATCGAGATCATCAGCACATCAGAGCCCACCACTTGGGAGGGGAAGTGATCCAGGTAGTAGATATCCTTGCTGAAGAAGTTCTTGCCGGTCAGCTTTTGTACCAGATCGATGATCAACTCCAGATTGTGGGCGATCAGCAGACCGGACAACACCCCCAGCACGGTGCCCACGATGCCGATGATCAGCCCTTCCAACACAAAGATCTTCATGATACTGAGCGAGCGAGCCCCCATCGCCTTCAGAATGGCGATATCGCGGGCCTTTTCCATCACCACCATGAACAGGGTTGAGGCGATGCCGAAGGCCGCCACCAGCACGATCAGGGTCAGGATGATGAACATGACCACCTTTTCAGTCTTGAGCGCAAACAGGATGTTCTTGTTCATCTGCATCCAGTCCCGCGCGTAGAGCTCAGGGCCGAATTCGCGGTTGATCCGCTGGGCCAGTTCGGTGGTGCCGTAGACATTGGCCACCTTCAGCTGCACACCGGTCACGGTGTCGCCCAGGTCGAAGAAGCGTTGGGCCTGGCCGAGACTGACATAGGCCAGGGTAGAGTCATACTCGAACATGCCGGTATTGAAGATGCCCACCACCCGGAACGGTTTCAGCTTTGGCATCATCCCCAGCGGGGTGATGCTGCCGGTGGGCGAAACCACATTTACCCGGTCTCCCAGGGCAAGATTCAAGTGGCGTGCCAGTTCGCGCCCGATCAGGATACCCGGCTCAGGCCCGCTACCGGGCTGCGGATCAAGGAGGGTCATGCCGCCCTGCACCAGCGAGCGTGACAGTCGGGTCACCTCGCGGTCAGTTTCCGGCTCGATCCCCCGCAGCACCACGCCGGACACATTGCGTCCGGTGGAGAGCATGACCTGGTTGTAGATGAACGGTGTAGCGGCCTGCACACCAGGCAACTGTTTGAGACGTTCCATGGTCCCGCGATAGTTTTCCATCGCTGCGCCGCTACGGATTACGACCAGGTGGGCATTGGTACCGAGGATCTTTTCCTTTAGATCGCGCTCAAAGCCGGTCATCACCGCCAGCACCACAATCAACGCCATAACCCCCAGCGCCACACCGGCAGTGGAGATAAAGGTTATGATCGAGATGAAGGTGGACTTGCGCTTGGCCTTGAGGTAACGCAACCCGATCAGGAGTTCGAACGGCATGGACAAGTCTATTTCGCCTCTTTACGCAGTTGCGGGAACAGGATCACGTCACGGATCGAGGCCGAGTCGGTCAAAAGCATCACCAGGCGGTCGATGCCGATCCCCTCGCCGGCCGTCGGCGGCAGGCCGTATTCCAAAGCACGCACATAATCCTCATCCATGTAGTGCGCCTCTTCATCCCCTTTGTCCTTCTCAGCCACCTGGGCCAGAAAGCGCTCCTTCTGATCCACCGGGTCGTTCAGCTCGGAAAAGGCGTTGGCGATCTCACGGCCGCCGATCATCAGCTCAAAACGATCAACGATGTACGGATCATGATCGTTTTTGCGCGAGAGCGGCGAGACCTCTGTGGGATAGGCGGTTACAAAGGTGGGTTGAATCAACTTGTGTTCAGCAACCTCTTCAAAGATCTCCATGATCAGCTTGCCATAGCCGATCTCATCCGGCAGGTCCAGGCCGATACTGCGGGCGTAGGCCAGTGCCAGATCACGGTCCTCCAGCTGCTTCTGCTCGATGTCGCCATACTCCAGGATCGCTTCCTTTACCGTCAAACGCCGCCAGGGGCGCTGGAAGCTGATGGCCAGCTCCTGATAGGTAAAGTCAAGCGTACCCAACACCTCTTGGGCCACATGACAGAACAGTTCTTCGGTGAAGTCCATCAGGTCCTCGTAGGTGGCGTAGGCCTGATAAAACTCCATCATGGTAAACTCGGGGTTGTGACGAACCGAGATCCCCTCATTACGGAAGTTGCGGTTGATCTCGAAAACCCGCTCGAAACCTCCCACCACCAGACGTTTCAGGTACAGCTCCGGGGCAATCCGCAGGAACAGTTCCATATCCAGGGCATTGTGGTGGGTCACAAACGGGCGAGCCGTGGCGCCACCGGGGATCGGCTGCATCATCGGCGTCTCAACCTCAAGGAAATCACGAGAGGTCATAAACTGACGGATCAGGTTAACAATCCGGGAACGCTTGATAAAAATCTCGCGCACCTCCGGGTTGACGATCAGGTCAACATAACGCTGGCGGTAGCGGGTCTCCACATCGGTCAGGCCGTGGAACTTTTCCGGCAGCGGCAGCAAGGATTTAACCAGCAGCCGCACCATGCGCGCATGAACCGACAGCTCGCCCTTCTGGGTGCGAAACGGGAAGCCGGCAACGCCGATAATGTCGCCGATGTCAAAGGACTCAAACTGGGCAAATGCCTCTTCGCTGAGATCATCCTTACGGACATAGACCTGAATCCGTCCGCTGCGGTCCTGAATCTGGATAAAAGCGGCCTTGCCGAATGAACGGCGGGCGATGATCCTGCCAGCCAGCACGAACTCGACATCCGGTGCGTCGATCTGCTCAACCGAACCGTACTGCTCCACCACATCAGCGGCAGTATGGGCAGGCTTGAAATCGTTGGGATAGGGGTTGATGCCGGCCGTCCAGAGGGCGTTGACCTTACGCCGCCGCTGTAACAGCAGTTCACTCAATTCTTCCATGGTCTTCTAGTACCTTTCAGAGCTGCAAATAAACTGAGAAAGTAGCCCAGCCAAACGGACGCGTCAAGCTATTCTTCTGCTATCTCAGCGGGTTTGGCGGCCTTTGCCGAACGTTTGGACGGTGCCCGTTTGGGCTTGGCAGCCGCCTTTTTCGGTGCTGCTTCAGGCTTAGGTGATTCCGCTGTCAACGGCACGCCCTGATCGTCAACGACAGCGGCCTTTTTCTTGGCAGCGGTGCTGCGTGAACGACGCGCTTTGGGCGGCGCTGGTTCTGCAGCGGCAACGGCCTCAACCGGCGCTGCGGCGGCTGCTTCCGGTTGTACCTTCTTTGCACGGCTCCTGCCTGCCTTTTTCGTAGGGGTGGCCTCTGCTGCTGGTGACGCCTGCGCATCCGGCTTGGTTACGGGGGCATCGGCAACGCTGGAAGGCTGTGCTTCTGTCGCATCTGCAACTGCGCCTTCTTTGGGCGTGCCCGGCTTTTTGCGGGAACGGGAGCGACGACGTTTCTTAGCCGGCTCTGCCTCCGAGCCACCGGTTTTGGTCTCCGCTGGCTCCTGCTGATGATCTGTCGGCGACTCGTCAGCGGCATCCTGCTCCTGACCGGCCGGCTGCACTGTTTGATCAGTGCCGGCTGGCTTTTTCTTCTTCTTGCGGCGACGTTTCTTCTTAGCGCCACCTTCAGCCGTTGCAGCCACAGGCACTGCTTCACCAGGCTCGTCACTACTCAGTGCCGGCTCTAAAGAAACCAGCGGCTGGTCGTCCTGCTCGCCCTTTTCGCGCTTGATGACCTCAAGCTCCAGCTGGTTCAGCAGGAAGGATGGCTTGCCCTTGACCGTAACCACAATCTCGTAATCGTTTTCAATCTGGGCCAGATCACGCTTTTTACGATTCAGCAGGAAGTAGGCTACCTCCAACGGCAGACCACCACGCACCTCGGCCACCTGTCCCTTGGCGGCGGCCCCATGTACCTTGCGCAGGAACGAGAGCGCCATAGCCTCCACCGACTTGACCCGTCCACGCCCTTCACAGTGGGGACACTCCAGATGGATGGCGTCGTTAATGTTCTTGGCGATCCGCTGGCGAGACATCTCCATCATGCCAAATTGTGAAATACGCCCCAGGTTGACTCGGGCCTTATCCATCTTGAGGGCCTCTTTGAGGGTCCGCTCCACCTCTTTGTTGTGCTTGGTTTCGCGCATATCGATAAAATCGATCACCACCAGACCACCCAGGTCGCGTAGCCGCAGATGACGGGCCACCTCGGCGGCAGCCTCCAGGTTGGTCTTATAGGCGGTATCCTCAACGCCCCGCTCGCCACTGGACTTGCCGGAGTTGACGTCAATCGAAACCAGTGCTTCAGTCGGCTCAATGATCAGGGAACCGCCCGACGGCAATGGCACACGTTTTTCGTACAACTGGTCGATCTGCTCCTCCAGCTGGTATTTGGAAAAGATCGGCCGCTTCTCCTTGTGCAGCTTGACCAGCTTTTCACAACCGGGCATCAACTCCTTAAAGAAGTCAATCGCCTGCTGGTAGGCGGCCTTATCATCAACCAGCACCTCATCGATATCATCGGAAAAGTAGTCACGCAGGGTGCGCAGGATGACGCCGGCATCATGATAGATCTCTGCGGGTCCCTTGATCTGTGCGGCTTGTTGCTGTATCCGCTCATGAACCCCCACCAGGTATTCCAGATCTTTTTTGAGCTCATCCGCTGTACGGCCCACGGCCTCGGTCCGCACGATATAGCCGTAGCCCTCAGGCACCTGAAGGTCCGCCACCAGTGCCTTCAGCTCTTTGCGTGTCGAGTTGTCCTCGATCTTGCGGGAGATACCGGCTGCGTCGTCACCGGGCATCAAGACCATATAGCGGCCGGGCAGCGACAGATAACTGGTCAGGGCTGCCCCCTTCATATCGCGGGCATCCTTTTCGACCTGCACAATCAGCTCCTGCCCCCGGCGCAGCACCTCTTGAATACGGGGGCGACGCTTGCGCTCCTCCACCGGCACATCGTCCCGCCACTGCCAGAAATTGGGGTGCAGATCACCCATCTGGATGAAGCCGGGCTTTTTCTGGCCGATATCCACAAAGGCCGCTTGCAGGCCCGGCTCGACCCGCAGCACCACCCCTTTGTAAATATTGCCTTTGGTCTGCTCTTTGCCACTGATCTCAATATTCAGATCCATCAGGCGACCTTCCTGCACGATCGCCACCCGGGCCTCTTCGGGATGCATGACGTTAATCAGCATCTTTCTGCTCATAGTTGTTCCTTTCAGATTGCGGGGTACAAATTCGCAGAAGTATACCGTTTGCCGCGTCTAAAGCCAAGAAAAAGCAACGTACTACGGTATACAACTTTAAAACGCAAACGCCCCGCTTCTCGAATTGAGGAGCGGGGCGTTTGGTTATTAATTCTGGCGGCGACCTACTTTCCCACACAGCTACCCGTGCAGTATCATCGGCCCTGAGGGGCTTAACTTCCGTGTTCGGGATGGGAACGGGTGTGGCCCCCTCGGCATAGCCACCAGAAACTATTTCAGCATTGGTCTTGTTGACCGTTGCCGGATCGGTTTCAATTGCATGTTGGAGTTTTGTATTGGCGATGTTTTTACGCTTTAGATTGATCAAATTTATGGGCTCGGGGGTGGGTTACCACCCCCTTGCCTTTATTTTTTTATGGTCAAGCCTCACGGCCGATTAGTACCGGTCAGCTGAATGCATTACTGCACTTACACACCCGGCCTATCAACGTTGTGGTCTACAACGGGCCTTCAGGGGTTGTTACACCCAGGGATATCTAATCTTGAAGGAGGCTTCCCGCTTAGATGCTTTCAGCGGTTATCCGTTCCGTACATAGCTACCCAGCGACTGCCACTGGCGTGACAACTGGAACACTAGAGGTACGTCCATCCCGGTCCTCTCGTACTAAGGACAGCTCTTCTCAAATATCCTGCGCCCACGGTAGATAGGGACCAAACTGTCTCACGACGTTTTAAACCCAGCTCGCGTACCGCTTTAATTGGCGAACAGCCAAACCCTTGGGACCTACTTCAGCCCCAGGATGCGATGAGCCGACATCGAGGTGCCAAACCTCCCCGTCGATGTGAACTCTTGGGGGAGATCAGCCTGTTATCCCCGGAGTACCTTTTATCCGTTGAGCGACGGCCCTTCCATACAGAACCGCCGGATCACTATGACCTACTTTCGTACCTGCTCGACTTGTGGGTCTCGCAGTCAAGCTCCCTTATGCCATTGCACTCTACGCCCGGTTTCCAATCGGGCTGAGGGAACCTTCGCGCGCCTCCGTTACTCTTTGGGAGGCGACCGCCCCAGTCAAACTACCCACCAGACAGTGTCCCCGACCCGGATGACGGGCCCAGGTTAGACATCCAAAACAACCAGGGTGGTATTTCAAGGACGACTCCACCGACACTGGCGTGCCAGCTTCAAAGTCTCCCACCTATCCTACACAAGCTATTCCGAAGGTCACTGTCAAGCTGTAGTAAAGGTTCACGGGGTCTTTCCGTCTTACCGCGGGTACTCGGCATCTTCACCGAGAATTCAATTTCGCTGAGTCACTGGTTGAGACAGCGCGGAAATCGTTACGCCATTCGTGCAGGTCGGAACTTACCCGACAAGGAATTTCGCTACCTTAGGACCGTTATAGTTACGGCCGCCGTTTACCGGGGCTTCGGTTCAAAGCTTCGCCTTGCGGCTAACAAATCCCCTTAACCTTCCGGCACCGGGCAGGCGTCAGACCCTATACATCGTCTTACGACTTAGCAGAGTCCTGTGTTTTTAGTAAACAGTCGCTACCGCCATTTCTCTGCGACCTCCTTCGGCTTCACGTGCAAATCGCTAGACCTAGTGGAGGCACACCTTCTCCCGAAGTTACGGTGTCATTTTGCCGAGTTCCTTAACCAGTGTTCTCTCAATCACCTTAGGATTTTCTCCTCACCCACCTGAGTCGGTTTACGGTACGGTCTCAAGTTACCTGAAGCTTAGAGGCTTTTCTTGGAAGCATGGGATCAACCACTTTGTGAGCATACGCTCTCGTCATCACGTCTCAGCCTTAACAAGAAAGCGGATTTACCTGCCTTCTCAGCCTACACGCTTGAACCAGGACAACCAGCGCCTGGATGGCCTACCCTTCTCCGTCCCCCCATCGCAGTAACCAGAGGTACAGGAATATTAACCTGTTTCCCATCAACTACGCCTTTCGGCCTCGCCTTAGGGACCGACTAACCCCACGCAGATTACCTTTACGTAGGAAACCTTGGGTTTACGGTGTGCGGGTTTCTCACCCGCATTTTCGCTACTCATGTCAGCATAATCTCTTGTGATACCTCCAGCCGTTCTCGCGATCGACCTTCACAGGCTTACACAATGCTCCCCTACCACTCATATTCTGAAATATAAGTCCGTAGCTTCGGTACCATGCTTGAGCCCCGTTACATTTTCCGCGCAGACCCACTCGACCAGTGAGCTATTACGCTTTCTTTAAAGGATGGCTGCTTCTAAGCCAACCTCCTGGTTGTCTGGGCATTTCCACATCGTTTTCCACTGAGCATGGATTTGGGGACCTTAGCTGACGGTCTGGGCTCTTTCCCTCTTGACGACGGATCTTATCACCCGCCGTCTGACTCCCGAGATGTACGTTGATGGTATTCGGAGTTTGGTTGGGTTTGGTAACCTGGTGAGGCCCCTAGCCCATTCAGTGCTCTACCCCCATCACTTAAATCCCGAGGCTATACCTAAATATATTTCGGGGAGAACCAGCTATCTCCGAGTTTGATTAGCCTTTCACTCCTATCCACACCTCATCCCCTGGCTTTTCAACGCCAGTGGGTTCGGGCCTCCACGAAGTGTTACCTTCGCTTCACCCTGGACATGGATAGATCACCCGGTTTCGGGTCTACTCCTACTAACTAGACGCCCAGTTAAGACTCGCTTTCGCTTCGGCTCCGTTCTATGAACTTAACCTCGCTAGTAAGAGTAACTCGCTGACTCATTATGCAAAAGGCACGCCGTCACACCTGATATACATGGTGCTCCGACTGCTTGTAGGCATACGGTTTCAGGTTCTATTTCACCCTCCTCATCGGAGTACTTTTCACCTTTCCCTCACGGTACTAGTGCACTATCGGTCAGAGGTTAGTATTTAGCCTTGGGAGATGGTCCTCCCAGATTCCCACGGGATTTCTCGTGTCCCGCGGTACTCGGGGTTCCTCTAGGGTGAATCTTGGTTTCGATTACGGGGCTATCACCCACTATGGCGGCACTTTCCAGAGCCTTCATCTACCAATCATCAATCCCACGTTGAGGCCCCACAACCCCGGAAGTACCGAAGTACTTCTGGTTTGGGCTAGTCCGCGTTCGCTCGCCACTACTGACGGAATCACTTTTGTTTTCTTTTCCTGCGGGTACTTAGATGTTTCAGTTCCCCGCGTTCGCCTCATGTGGCTATGTATTCACCACACGATTCCAGAGCATAACCTCTGGAGGGTTTCCCCATTCGGACACCCCCGGATCAAAGCCTGTTTAGCGGCTCCCCGAGGAATTTCGCAGCTTACCGCGTCCTTCATCGCCTTCCTCTGCCTAGGCATCCACCGTACGCCCTTTGTAGCTTGACCATAAAAAACTGAAATTGAATCAATACTACCGCGTATTTACTTCGCCTTTACGACATTACTCCAGTATGCAATTGTCAAAGATCAGTATCAAAGAGCGACCCTAAGATCGCCCAAAGAATCTGGTGGAGGTGAACGGGATCGAACCGATGACCTCCTGCTTGCAAGGCAGGCGCTCTCCCAACTGAGCTACACCCCCGATAAACCTGGTGGGCCTGGCTGGACTCGAACCAGCGACCTCACGATTATCAGTCGTGTGCTCTAGCCAACTGAGCTACAAGCCCTTGCGGTCATCGTTTCCACGATTCACGACACGTAAGTTTTAAAAAAGAACAAGGAAGACTCGTTCAGTCTCTCAAAACCAGATAGCAGATGATTGCAGGTTTGACCTAGGTCAGCTTGACAGCTCGTGGCTGTTAGCTCCTTAGAAAGGAGGTGATCCAGCCGCAGGTTCCCCTACGGCTACCTTGTTACGACTTCACCCCAGTCACCGACCATTCCTTAGGACGCTGCCTCCCAAAAGGGTTAGCTCACGTACTTCGGGACCAATCGACTCCCGTGGTGTGACGGGCGGTGTGTACAAGGCCCGGGAACGTATTCACCGCGGCATGCTGATCCGCGATTACTAGCGATTCCAACTTCATGGAGTCGAGTTGCAGACTCCAATCCGAAC
>NZ_JAVEPN010000032.1:0-5042 GCF_034008105.1 Trichlorobacter sp. | reverse complement strand
GAGAAAACCGAATAAATAAATTGCTAAACGAATAGGAAAATAGCCACCGAAAACGGTAAATAGATTAAAAATATGAATCTCTAGTTTATATGTTAAAAAAGCGGCAACAAAAAGGCCGGCGCCATATAAAATAAACCGTCCTGCGAAAAAGAGCATGACAAATCCAGCCCCTTTTGCGTTTTCACTTGTTAATACATAAGCTTGCAAAACCAGCAAACCAAAACATGCAAAGGAGATAGCCGCGCCTAACAACCACCCGAGCAACAAATCGCTACCTGTTGGTATAAGTAAAAGCAAACCAAAAACCAGGGCGCCCAAAATGTAGATGACGAGAGCCAGTAAAACTATTTTTTGATTTGTCGATAAATTTTTCAAGCGCATTTTTTCTCCATGTCAAAATGACTATAAGGAATTATAACATAAATATTTATATTTATTGCTCAAAATAAGATAAAACAGACGCTTATAATTCTTCAATATTCTTCAACTTTTTCACAATGATTTGAACCCGTGTTTGTGCTTCCTCTTTGTTGATTTTTTGACTAAGAAAATCATGAATTAATTGAGCAACGGCTTCCGCTCCGGCTTCATCAAGTCCGCGAGTAGTTAAAGCGGCTAAACCAATACGAATACCACTGGTGATGCTCGGGCGTTCTTGATCACCAGGTAACATATTTTTATTGACCGTGACATTGATTTCTTCCAACATTTTTTCTGATTCGAGACCTGTGAGACCAAAACTCTTTTTCGTATTTAAAAGGAATAAATGGTTTTCTGTACCAGAAACGACATCGCCTAGTTGAGCAAAAGTGTTTGCGGTCATCTTCGTGTTTGTAACTATGGCGCGGGCATAGTCTTTGAATGTCGGTAAGCTCGCTTCATAAAAACATTGGGCTTTAGCTCCAATAATATTTTCTAAGGGGCCACCTTGTAATCCTGGAAATGTGGCTTTATTAATTTTTTTAATAATTTCCTCATTATTGGTCAAAATAATACCGCCTCGTGGACCACGCAGGGTTTTATGAGTCGTTGATGTTACAACATCGGCATACGGAATAGGAGAAGAGTGCACCCCACCGGCAATAAGCCCGGCAATATGCGCCATATCAACCATAAAAATTGCATTAATTTTCTTGGCAATAGCGCTAATCCGTGCAAAGTCAATTTCAAAGGGATAAGCGGAAAAACCCGCTAAGATCATTTGTGGGCGTTTTTCTAAAGCAAGTTCTTCTAACTTGTCATAATCAATTCGGGCGTCATTACCGAGATGATAATGAAGAATTTGATAGTATTTAGCAGAAAAATTTACTGGTGAACCATGCGTCAAATGTCCCCCTTCATCAAGGCTCAAAGAAAGAATAGTATCACCGGGATTTAATAAAGCATAATAAGTAATCATGTTGGCGCTTGATCCTGAATGCGGTTGCACATTAGCATATTTGGCATCGAATAATTGGCAAAGCAAATCAATGGCAAGTTGTTCAATATCGTCAATATTTTGACAACCACCATAGTAGCGTTTGCCCGGAAATCCTTCCGCGTATTTATTGGTTAATACTGATCCACAAAGATTGCGAACTTCCCGGCTGGCAAAATTTTCTGAAGCAATTAATTCTAAACCTTCGTTTTGCCGGACGGTTTCGTTTCGAAGATATCTTTCTAATAATTTGTTAATCATAATTTATATTCTCCTTCACTTGTTTGTTCGTTATAATTATATAGACTGCAAGTGAAAATTGCATTAGTAACCCGATAGTTTATAATAATTAAAAAAGAGGTTTTCCCACATGAATAAACGGAGAATGAAAAACGAAGCGTTAATTGCCCCGTTTTTAGTCCAGCCCATTGCTCATCGTGGTCTTCATGATGAAAATAAAGATGAAAATTCTCTAGCCGCTTTTCGGGCTGCTATTGAACAACGTTATGCCATTGAACTTGATGTTCATTTATCAAAAGATGGGCAGCTTATTGTCGTCCACGATTCATCTTTGGAACGGGTTACGGGTCAGAGTGGCGTGGTGGAAGAAATGGAATTAAACAAAATCCGTCTCTTTACACTCCGAAATTCTGGTGAAAAGTTGCCTTTATTAAGTGAGGTTTTAGAAACGATCAATGGTCGGGTGCCGTTACTCATTGAATTGAAGGTTAGTAAGAACCGCGTTCTTTTAGCCGATGCGACCATCGCCTGTTTAGCGCGTTACAAAGCAAAAACAATGATTGCCATTCAATCGTTTGATCCTTTAGTCATGAAGTATTTGCGGAAAGCATATCCAAAGGCTTATGCTTACGGACAATTAGCATCCCGTGATATTGGGGAAAATCAACCTCGGTATGTACACTTTCTGTTTAACACGATGTTGGTTAATTGGATCTCTCAACCCAATTTTGCCGCTTATGATATAAACTATTTGCCAAAATGTTTAATAAAGCGTCTTCGGAGAAAAATGCCAGTTCTTACATGGACAGTGGATAATGAAAAAAAATTGCAATTAGCCAAAAAAGTTGCGGATAATATTATTTTTGAACGTCTTAATCCGGCAAAATAAGCCTTGTATTGGATTCTATTCATGGAAACATGATGAATATAGAAAATGGAGATAATCATATGGTTGAAGAAAAGAAGACACAAAAATCGGGATGGAAACTAAACACTAAGCAGATTTTTTATGTCGGCCTAGCATTTCTACTTATTTCAATGTTCTGGGGACTTTATGATCAGACAATGAAAATTATTTTACGCAACCGGTTTGGACTTGATCATGCCATTTCGGGAATTGTCCTTGGGCTGGACAATTTACTCGCTTTAATTTTTCTCCCCTTGTTCGGTACCTGGTCAGATAAAACTAAAGCGCGTTTAGGAAAACGCAAAATTTACATTTTAATTGGCACTATTGCTGCTGCTATCCTGTTGGTAGTAATTGGAATTATCGATGCTTGGCAATTTAATTCCGTCGATGCCCAACAAATTTCTCAAGTTTTTGAAAGTGGTGGCGGATATTCCTTCTCAATCATGGGTAATTTATTTGATGCCGATAATAATTTAGCAGGCATTCAAGTTTTCTCCTCGTCAGAACTTGCAGAAAAAGCTCGTGCGGCATACATATTAGAAAATGTGACACAACCAAACTGGTTCATCTTTACTACTTTTATGGTTGCCCTCTTCTTCTTATTAATTGCCATGTGTTCATTTAGAAGTCCTGCGGTTGCCTTAATGCCTGACGTGACCATTAAACCTTTGCGTTCAAAAGCCAACGCCATTATTAATGCGATGGGTACCATTGGTGGGGCAGTAACTATCGGAGCGGGATTGGTGCTCGGTGGATTAAACTTTGTTAATACCAATCCTTGGCATTACATACCACTTTTTGCATTAATTGCTGGTCTTATGCTCGTCTTCCTTGCCGTCTTTATGTTTTTAGTTAAAGAAGTAAAGTGGGCACAACAAATGGAGGAAGATTCCTATAAATTTGGTATTGAAACCAAAGAAGATGTGGAAAATGTTAAACAAAATAAAGAAGTGAAAATGTCGCGTGCGGTCTTCACTAGTTTTTTGTTAATTCTCCTTTCCGTTGTTCTATGGTTCTTTTCTTACAACGCCGCCTCGAGCGCGATTGCCTCTTATGCAGATGAGGTTTTGGGTATTGATAACACCTTTGCTGTTACGGCGATTGGTTTTGTTACAGCATTAATCGCTTTTTATCCTGTCGCATTAATTTCTCATAAAATTGGGCGGAGAAAGACCATTCTTATTGGTATCGCTGTTATGTTTAGCGGATTTGTCGTGGCAACTTTATCTGGTGAATTAGATGTTTTCTGGTTATTATACGTCGCAATGGCCATCATTGGTGTTGGTTGGGCCACAATTAGTGTTAACTCCTATCCAATGGTTGTGGAAATGTCTCATGGAGCAAATATTGGTAAATATACCGGTTATTATTATTCTGCAAGTATGTTTGCCCAAATCTTAACCCCCTTTATCTCCGGTTTGTTTATGAATCTTTGGGGAACAAAAGTGTTGTTCTATTACTGTCTCGTATTTGCTTTCTTAGCTTTTATTCCAATGTTCTTTGTAAAGCATGGTGAAGCGAATAAATACGAAGAAGTCCAAGCAAGTGTGGAAAGTGAGTAATAATTGTCACTTTTCGTATATTCATGGAAAAAACTGATATAAATGGGAAGTCATTACTTCCGTTAGCTAACAAGAAATTATTTTTGCTTGATCAAGATGGGACCCTTTACGAAGGGGACCATCTTTTTCCAGCAACACAACGTTTTTTATCTGTGCTCAAAAAGGCCAATATCTCCTACATGTTTATTACCAATAATTCCTCGCGTAGCATTAAAGATTATGTGAAAAAAATGGATAAATTGGGAATCGAATCTTCACCAGAAGAGTTTTATACTTCCGTCGAAGCCACCCTTCTCTACATAAAAAGTCATTATCCTCACCAAACGGTTTATCCGGTGGGCACAGCTTCTTTTATCCAGTCTCTAGTGGAAAATGGCATTGAACTGGCTTCAATTGAAAAGGCTGACATTGCCTTACTAGCTTATGATACGGAGATTACCTACGAAAAACTTGTTGCTTTGAGCAAAATGTTGACATTACGCGATGTAATTTATTTAGCCACTAATCCCGATTGGGTGTGTCCAACTAGTTTTGGCTTTATCCCCGATTGTGGATCAATGGCTTTTATGATTGAAAAAGCCACCGGTAAAAAACCTTTATTTATTGGTAAACCATCGCCTTTAATGATTAACACCATATTAAATAACCGCCATTTGAATAAAGAGGATGTGGTCGTTATCGGTGATCGTTTATATACTGACATTGCTAGCGCTCAAAATGCTGGTGTAGATTCTATTGCGGTTTTATCCGGTGAAGTCACCCTCGATGAAATCAAAAAATATTCACCACCACCGACCTATGTCATCAATGATGTTGGAGACTTAATCAATCTATTTAAATAAACGGGTGCGCCCGTTTTTTTAAATGGTAAAATCGCCTTTTTGATATAACTTGGCCCGCCGAAAAATTAAAT